>NZ_JABUZF010000092.1:0-14421 GCF_014897885.1 Halomonas sp. 3D7M
GCGCCCTCGTGAATAAGGCGGGGTCATCTGTCCTGATGGGTCTGTTACAGTGAGAATAGCGATATAGCCGGGGTCATTGGGTGTGCTGGCTTCGGAGGGAGAGAAGACTAAGCTGGTCAGCGAGCCTTCGCCATCGAGTTCTTGTTGATTTCCGGGCCCAAGCCAGCCGAGCGTAATTTCCACCAGCAGTGAAACCCCAGTCATATCCCAACTGCCATTAACGCCTGGCAGGCCCGATATACTCATAAAACCTTCTTTAATCGGTATATTGAGCTTCATTAATCTGTTCTGCCCCCCATCTGCCATGCTCCATACGTCGAGGTTGACATTAATATTGGTAACAGCACCTGTGACAGAGTCATGGTCTGTATAAACAAGGGGCATCGAAACCGATGCAAGGTTGGTACTCATGATGTCATTGACCTTGTCTTTGGTCAGTGCATAAGAGTAGTCGTACTGATAGGTATCCATGCACACTCCTTTATTGTGACCGACTCTTTTTTATCTCCCACGCCACATAATTAAAATTAATCAAATGCTTAGTTAGGTAAGCCTTTAACAATCGATAAGGTTCTTCGGAAATGTAACCGAGTGAAAGTAAGATGTTATGTGTCTCAATAAAACCTTATAAGAGAAATAAAGTAGACATAAAAAATTATTTTTCGCCCTAATGAGAAGATCCAAAATGCTTAGAATAAAGCTGTTTGAACAGACAGTTATCTCCGCAGGCTTAAGTAGCTGCCGATTAGAATTCTGGTGATTCCAAATAGTTAAAAAGTATTAAGACTTAGCGTAGACCATCTTATTGTATTTTCCAGTGTTTTGGCTTTGCATTATTAAATTTAGTTGGTGGTAATGATTTATCGTAAAAATAACAGCCAATTAGGTCGATGGCTGTCTGTAAATTCAACTTAGGTTGTCGCTTGGTCGACGTGATTAAAGGAGTAAGTTTTGTATCCAAGTTGTTTAAAGGTAAGGTTTTTTTAGATTGAAGATGTCCGCGAGAACAATTTTTTCAATTAAGTGATTGCAAACGCTTTATGTGTGGTTGGAGAGCTCTGGGTAGGGGATACGCCGGTAGTTAAAGATTTGCAGCCTAAGCAATGATATCGGGGCAAGACAATTTACCGTTATATGGTGCGTTTTTTGCTAACCCGAGGGCCTAGCTGAACGGCTCTATGCATAATTGTGGGGTTAAATTAATTATTGGCGCGAGAATAGACATTTTGAGTGTTATCTTGAAAGGATGTGAGGGTTGATTTAAGTTAATGATTATAAAGTGATAGTTATCAGAGTAGGCCGAGTGTAAGTGCAGAATAATTGTCTAATCAGCGACAAAAGATGAATTAATGCATACATTTTACTAATCAAAACGATCTAAGCAGCATTGCTGCATGAATGACGCTATCCATTACCTAAGAAGAGGGTGTTGCCATGGTAAAGGGTGAGCAAGCAAGGTTACAGGCATTGCGCCAACTAGCGCTTTTGGATACCCCGCCAGAAGAGCGTTTCGATAGGATTGCTCGGCTGGCAATCCAGTTTTTTGGTGTAGAGGCTGCGCTGGTAACGTTAGTCGATGAAGATCGCCAATGGTTTAAATCCCGACAAGGGATCGCGCTTACCCAAACGTGTCGAGAAGAGTCGCTTTGTGCCCATACCATTCAGGAAGAAGGAATTTTTGAGATTGAAGATGCCAGCCAAGACAGTCGTTTTAAAGACTTTGTTTTGGTAAAAGTACATAGAGGCATACGCTTCTACGCGGGCATACCAATGACAACGGTGGATGGCTTCAGGATAGGAACGCTTTGTATTATTGACTCCGTGCCACGGCGTTTAAATGAGCAGCAGCGTCAGGTGTTAAAAGATTTAGCAGCATGTGCTGAAGACGAGATCAACCGATCACGCTAGAATCACTTCTCTGCTCAACGTGAAACGGAATTTCCAATTGAGCGATTCGTTATGAGGCAAAACCAACCTGTCATGCGCATAGCATGCGCATAGATGGTGCGCTTTGGCATTGGCAACAACACCTTTTGATAAGTATTCAGTTTTAATTTTTAATAAGATATTGTTTTTATTCATTAAAAATTAAATTGGCACGTAGTTCGCTATATATTAGGTAAGAAGCAAATGAACAGAGTTCCAGGCGTTCAATTGGTGTCTCTTCCTTCTTTGCTACATCGCCCCGACAGAGATTGGTAAGCGATACACTGAGTGAGCTGGCGTGCTCCACCTGGGTCCCCTTCGGGGGACTTTTTTTATGTCTGTCCTTTGTGCTTGACTTTTATAACCGATTCTGTTTTTCGGCAGTGCTTGATATGTAAAACTTATATTAAAATAACACAATAAGTTTGGAAACACTGTTCGATTGGTATATATTGTATAGGTAGCTGGAGTTACCGGCACCAATCCCGAGTAAGATGTAAGAGGATGATCCTGATGAGTAAATTAAAATTAGTTTCTGCTGCTGTTCTTACCGCTAGCGCCTTGATCGCCAGCCAAGCAGCACTCGCTCACGCAGCAGGTGACGTTTTCGTACGTGGTGGTGTCGCCCAAACGGATACGGGTTCTGGAAATGGCAATGTTGGCGCGGCAGACCTAAACGTACAAAGCGCGCGAGGATTTACGTTTGGCGCGGGTTACCTGTTCACCGATAAGCTTGGCGCTGAACTGAACAGCTCCGAGAAGTTTGAACACGACCTCAACACCAGTCCTGGTGGCAGCGCAGGTAGCGTAGACCGCCTGCCGATTAATCTGTTGGTTAACTACTATCCGATGGGCGGTTTAGACTCTAAGGTTCAGCCTTATGTAGGCGTTGGCTTGAACTATACTCGCTTCTCAGGCGAGCCCACTGGCTTAAGCGTTGACGAAAGCTATGGTGCGATCGGTCAGGCAGGTGTTGATTTAGCGGTTACCGATAACATCATGTTAAACGGTTACGTTAGCTATGCAGACGTGAATGCCGACATCAATGCAGGTGGTAACAAGGTCGGTAAAGTAAACATGGAACCCGTTACTATCGGTGGTGGCGTTACCTACCGCTTCTAACGAGAAGTGCGCAGGGTGATCTTGCCCTCGATCTGATAGTCGCCCGGCCTGAGGAGTTACACCTTGGGCCGGGCGTTTTGTTGGTCAGGGGGTCAAGTTTTTGAAGCCACTCTCTGTGACAACGACGTTATCTTCAATACGGATGCCGCCACAGCTGGCTAACGAATCAACGACTTTCCAGTTAATCGGTAGTGCCTTGTCGCGCAATGGGGCCAGCAACATAGGGATATAGTAGAACCCGGGCTCTATCGTTACTACCATGCCAGGGCGCAGCGTACGGGTTAAACGTAGCGCTGGGTGCTGCTCAGGAGCGGGTGAGGGCGTTCCATCTGGATGGCGAAGCCCTGCCACATCATGAACCTGCAGCCCCAACGAATGCCCTAAACCGTGTGGGCAAAAAGCTCGCGTGATTCCCTCATCAATTGCCTGTTCTGCGCTGCCCTGAAAAAGGTCATTGGCAATAAGGATATCTGCCAGCAAACGATGCAATTGCTCATGTAGCGCAATGAACTCGACGCCTGGAGCAACGCTTTCGACTAGCGTGTCTTTTACCTGGTGAATACCGTCAATTAAATCACGATAGATGTCTGGCGCGTCAGGGCCTGCATAAGTGCGTGTAATATCTGCGCAGTAACCGCGAAAACGGCGGCCAGCGTCAACCAATAGGCTATGTCGTTGCGTGGGACTGTTTAGGTCATAGTGTTGGTAGTGTAATACGCCCGCATGATCATTTAGCCCAATAATGTTCTGGTAGGGGACATCAGACTCCCGCTGTCTGCTGGCAGCTAGGTAGGCCAGTTGAATATCTAACTCAGCCGATGCGCCAATAAAAGCAGCCTGCGCGGCTTGATGTCCTGCTATGGCAAGCCGGTTGGCTTCGCTTAAGCAGGCTATTTCATAAGCGGTCTTCAACATGCGCAGTTCATCGAGGGCCCTAACCAGCGGTTCGGGCTGATACTGCGCGTCTAATGCTTGACGTGTGGTGGCCTCAATATCACCGATCACTGCCGCGCGACCCGCTAGCGTTGGTGTGGTCTTTTCGCTACACAGGTGGATATCAAACTCAGTTACCCATGGCTCTTCAGGCAGGCGAGTGGGCAAATGCCAGAAATCTGCCGGCGCATACAGGTACAGCTGCGGGCGCTTGCCGGGTTGAATCACTAGCCAACTGTGCTGAATATCGGCCATGCCTACCCAGTGCATAAAATGGCCGTAAGTTTGGAAGGTTGGCGTTTGGTCGTCGCCAAAGTGTGCGCTGGCGTGGCCGCTATAGATGGCTAAGCTATCGAGACTGTGACTGGTTAACAGGTCTGCATAAGCTTGCTGTAAATGCGCTAAGTGTTCGCGCTGTAAGTTAAACAAAGAGGCTGACATGCAGGTGGTGTCCTTTTTTTCAATGGCGACTTGGCTAGTGGCTCAGGGTACGGTATCAAGTCGGGCTATTGCTTTAACTACGGGCTTAACTGCGCGGTGGAGCGAGCTCACTCCACAGGCTATCCAGCTCTGCGTGATGCTGGTTTTGGTGCCGATATAGTCGTAGCTCCATCGGGACATCCCAGCGGCTATCGCCGGCTCTGATTAATGTGCCGTTGGAGAGCTCAGCGGCTATGTTGCGTTCGGGTAACCAGCTCATGCCGTAGCCGAGCAGCACTAGCTCTTTAATACCCGCCGCATAGAGGTTTTCACTTTGCGCCGTGAGGTAGGTGCTCTGCGGTAAGCGAGCGAGATGCGCCTTTACCGCTGAGCCCAATAAGCCGCGTTTTGGATAGGCCAGACAAGGCGCGGGTTGCTGGCGCGAGCCGGGTAGCAACGCGCAAGGTGTGCCATTCGCATCGAGGCCTGTGACAGGAATCAAGCGCTCGTGGCCAATGATCCGATACGTGCAGGCACTGGTATCGATATCTAAATCGCAACGTCCGATTGGCCAATAGCAGATAGCAAGATCGCACTCTGCCCGACCAAGTGCTTGAAAATAGTCGCTCGCCGCCCAGCCGGTTGCTCGCAAATAGGGCTGTATGCGCTCCTGCCAACCCGTAGCAGCCAGCCATTCTGGCAAAAACTGCGGGAGTAAGCTCTGTGGAGCAGCCACCATGATACGGCGCTGCTGTCCGGCGCTGATTTCGCGCACGCGGTCACGGGTTAAGCGCACACGATCAGTTACCTGTTCGCACAGTGTCAGGAACTCCTCTCCCGCCGGGGTTAGCGAAAGTGGCAACGTCTGCCGGTTGATCAGCGTCACGCCCATCTCTTCCTCTAGCAATTTAATGCGTCGGGAAAAGGTGGGCTGTGTGACGTGCTGTTCATCCGCTGCGCGAGAGAAGTGTCGCGTTCTGGCCAGGGCGATAAAGTCTTCTAGCCAGCGAATTTCCATGCCTTACCTCGTCGTGCTGCCAAACGTGATGCTGTCGTTAAAATTGGCGTCATAGCCGACCTTCTTCAACAGCGTGGCACGCAACGCGAGTGCCGTCACCCTGTGTTTGCAGGGTAGGGATTTCCTGATGACAGCGGGCGTTGGCATGGGGGCAACGGCCATGGAAGACACAACCGCTCGGTAAGTTGACCGGCGTGGGCACTTCTCCGGTAAGACGAATATGCTGGGGGCGGTCATCTTTTAAGCGAGGAATAGCGGATAGTAGTGCTTGGGTATAGGGGTGGCGCGGTTTCGCAAATAGCGTTGCCGTTGTAGCCACTTCACACACCGTGCCTAAATACATCACCGCTACGCGGGTGCCAAAGTGCTCGACCACTGCCAAATCGTGAGTGATAAATAGATAGGTCAGGTTACGCGCTTGTTGCGCTTCCATCAGCAGGTTGAGTACTTGTGCCTGAATGGAGACATCCAGTGCTGATATGGGCTCGTCGGCAACAATAAACTCAGGGTCAACGGCTAGGGCGCGTGCTATGGCGATACGCTGGCGCTGACCACCGGAAAACTCATGCCCAAAACGCTTGCCCCAATCGGGGTCTATTCCCACCGACCCCATAACGTTTTGGACCTTGTCGAGTATCTTCTCACGGTTCCAGTCTGGGTGGTGCAAACGCAGCGGTTCTTCCAGCGTTTGTTGAATCGTCATCCGTGGGTTAAGCGAGGCATAAGGATTTTGGAAAATCATCTGCATGCGCTTGCGATAAGGTAATAACTGGCGAGAGCTCAAATTATCAATGCGCTGCCCGTCATAGCGAATCTCACCCTCTGTGGGGGTGAGTAAGCCCATTACTGTGCGTGCCACGGTGGACTTGCCGCAGCCAGATTCACCGACCACACACAGCGCTTCACCGCGTTTGATATCAAGGTTAACGCCATTAATCGCGTGTACATGCTCTTGATGACGCACCAGCTTGCCACCTTTAAAGCGCAGCTGTTCCAAAAAATCCCCTGATAATGAAAAGCGCTTCTTAAGGCCACGAATTTGTAGTAGCGATTCGCTGCTCTCTTCATTTTGCGTGGGCGCAGCGTGGCGAGTTTCGACCTGAGCACTCATTGTGTTTCCTCCTTCAGGCGACGATCTTCAAGCATTTCAGCCACCATATGGCAGGCGACACGGCAATTGCCGGATTCGACAAATTCAGGCACTTGCTGGGTGCAGGCAGGCCGTGGTTGACCATCTGCTCTATTGATGAAGTCGCAGCGAGGATGAAACGCGCAGCCGCTAGGTAAGTTAGAGAGTGATGGCATGCTGCCACGGATCTGGTTGAGCTTTTCACCTGGGGTCGCCATTTGCGGTAATGCGTTGATCAGCCCTTGGGTATAGGGGTGCTGAGGATCGTTGATGATTTCCCGTGTGAGGCCTTGCTCAATAACGCGACCGGCGTACATAACCAACATACGCTGGGTGACCTGACTCACTACCCCCAGATCGTGGGTGATGAGTATCAGACCCACGTTGTGCTGTTCGCATAGCTCAAGCAACAGCGCCATGATTTCCGCTTGGATAGTCACGTCCAGGGCGGTAGTCGGTTCATCGGCAATGATAATATCGGGGTCGAGCAGTAGGGCGATGGCGATAATAATACGCTGACGCATACCACCAGAAAGCTCGTGGGGATATTGATCCAAGCGTGTTTCTGGCGATGGGATTTGTACCTGTTGCAGCTTGTCCAGTGCAATCGCGCGGGCTTCTTTGGTGGAGATCCGTCGATGGGCTTTTAAACACTCGACCATCTGCTCACCAATCGAGAGCACGGGGTTCAGCGTCATCATCGGATCTTGGAAGATCATCGAGATGCGGTTACCGCGTATTTTGCGCAGGCCGCGCTCAGACATGGTGTTAAGCGTCTGACCTTCAAACGTTATGCTGCCACCCGCTATAAAGCCTGGTTTGGCGATTAGGTTAAGTAGCGAGAAGGCGGCCACAGATTTACCCGCGCCAGACTCGCCTACGATGCCTAAGCGCTCGCCGCGCTCCAGGGTGAAGTTGACATCGCGTAGAGCACGCACTTCACCTTGGCGAAGGGCAAAACGTACATCGAGTTGAGAGACTTCAAGTAGTGCCATGGTGTCCTCAGCCTTTATAGAGTCGTGGGTTCATGACATCACGTAGCCAATCGCCCAATAGATTGATAGACAGCACCAGCACAATGAGTACTGCTCCAGGAATCAGAGTGATCCACCAAGACCCCGATTGGATATAATCAAAGCCCGATTTGATGAGTGACCCAAGCGAGGGGTGGGTTTCGGGCATTCCCAAGCCTAAAAATGACAGCGCAGCCTCTGAAATAATCGCGTTGGCAATTTGCACCGTTGAGATAACAAAAATCGGCGACATGGTATTAGGCAGCACATGGCGGAACATAATGCGTTTGCTACGTAGCCCCATGACGCGTGCGGCATCGACGTACTCTTTGTTTTTCTCAGCCAGTACTGAGGCGCGCACCGTACGTGCATACTGAGGCCACTCGGCTAACCCGATAATCAAAATAAGCATGAGTACGGCATATTGGCTGTAGAACGCGCTGCCCATGGTGGCTTTCACTAGCGCGCCCACGACGATAGCGACCATCAGGGTGGAAAATGACAGCTGGATATCGGCTAAGCGCATTAAAAAAGCATCAATGCGGCCACCTAGGTAGCCTGCCATTAAGCCGAACGTTACGCCGAGCAGTGCTTGAAGTATGACCGCGCCAAAGCCAATCAATAACGATACGCGGGTGCCGTAGAGAATAATCGACCATAAATCGCGCCCCTGGGCATCGGTGCCTAGACTGTAACGTTCATCGGCACCATCAATCCAAAAGGGTGGCAGCTCGGACGACATAATGTCGATATGACGTAGATCATAAGGATCAGTAGGGGCTAGCAATGGCGCTGAAAAGGCTGCAATAACTAGGCAAATAAACATCGCGAGGCACAGTTGAGCCGTGCGGTCGCGCTTAAAGCTGTACCATAAGTAGGAGTCGCGCAGGCGTTCCCAGCGGCTAGGTGCAGTCGTTGTTGTGGGCGTTGTCATGCGGGCTTACCTGTCAGTTTTACGGTGGGGTTAACGAAGCCGTAGATCAAATCCACAATGGTGTTCGTCACCACGAAAATGACGCCGACAATCATCAGGTAGGTAACAATCAGCGGTATATCGGCTCGGTTAATAGCATCAAGAAACATCAGTCCCATGCCCGGCCATTGGAAAACGGTTTCGGTCAAAATGGTGTAAGCCACCATGGTGCCGATCTGTACGCCGCCAACAGTGATAACCGGCAGCATGGTGTTTTTAAGCGCGTGCACAAAGTAAACGCGTCGCATTGAAATGCCTTTGGCTCGGGCGTACTTCACGTACTCTGACTGCAGCACTTCCATCATTTCTGCGCGAATCAGGCGGATAAACAGCGGCAACATAATCGAGGCTAGTGAAATCGCGGGCAGTACCAAATGCTGTAAACCGTTCCACGTGGCTAAGTTGGTGTCCCAGTGGCCTACCACATGTACTAAATCATAGCCACGGCCAAACGATGGCATATTGCCTTCTGTCGACAGCAGGCCATTTAGCCAAGCTCCCCAACTGGTACTTTCAGGAAACAGGGTGATGGTGATTCCAATCGAGAAAATTTGAATCAGTAAAATGGCGGTCAAAAACACCGGTATCGAAATGCCGATGATCGAAGCGCCCATAAAAAAACGTGATATAGGAGAGCGAGGTTTTATTGCGCTATAAACGCCGATTGGCACTGAAAAAAGCACAATAATCAGCGTGGCGGCGAACACCAGTTCAAGGGTTGCGGGTAAGTGTCGAGCAATCACTTCCAGCGCAGGTTCGCGGTAGAAGTAGGAGTACCCAAAATCGCCTTGCACCGCATTTTTAGCAAAGCGTACATACTGAACTATAAACGGATCATTTAAGCCTAAGCGCTCGCGAATGGCTTCACGCTCGCTTTCGGGAACCGACTGACCGACCATCTGTTGTACAGGGTCACCCAGGTTATCCTGGATGGCGAAGGCCAGTACACTGATGACAAACATCACCAATATCGCGTGCATCAGGCGCTTGATTAAAAAAGCAATCATGGCGTACGCCACCTATGTCATAGGTTTAATAGAGAATTAATTGCAAGTTAGGGCGAAGCCTATGATGAGGCTGTTAACCACATACAACGCTTCGTCCCCCAAAGCTTTGGGGAACGAAGCATCCTTGCACGTGTGAAAGTAAGCGTGGTAATTAGCGACTAATTACCAGATCACCTAGGTAGGGGAAGTCTAGGGCGTTAACAACCGGCTCGATATCGATGCCGTTAGCTGCACCGTAGGCAAGGTTCTGCCAATGCAACGTGATGTAGCCCACGTCTTCATAAAGCATGGCTTCGGCTTCACGCAGCATTTCATTGCGTTTTTCGAGATCGGTTTCGCTATCTGCCGCAGTCACAAGTGCGTCGATTTCTTCGTTGCAGTAGCTGCCATAGTTGTACTGACCAGCGCCAGTCTCATCATCAATGCAGAAAGAGAGGTACTGGAAGAAGTTGGCGGTGTCTTCGGTGTCAGCGTGCCAGCCAATCATCGCCATGTCGGAAGCACGCTCATCATACTCAGGCCAGTATTGAGCGAGGGGCATCGTGCGCAGATTAACGTTAATGTTAATTTGTGCCAGCATGTTTGCCACTGCTTGAGCGATCTGAGCATCGTTCACATAGCGGTTGTTGGGCGCGATCATGTCAACGCTGAACCCTTCCTCGTAGCCCGCTTCTGCCATCAGCTCTTTGGCGCGTTCAACGTCATAACGAGGCACTAAGTCAGGGTTGTGGCCGGAATAGCCTGCGGGAGAGAACTGGCTTGCAGGCGTGGCGAAGCCGCGCATTAAGCGGTCGGCAATACCCTCTTGGTTAATCGCCAGATCAACGGCTTGGCGCACACGTGCATCCTGGAAGGCTTCAACGCGCTCTTCGTTCATTTGGAAGCCAATGATGCGCGTACCATCCACTTCTACTAGGTTAGCGTTATCGGCTTCGCGAACACGGTCCAGATCGTTGGGTGGTACGGCATCGATAAAGTCAACGCCGCCTGACAGTAGTGCCGCCACGCGTGAGGCATTCTCAGCAATAGGGGTCAGGACAATTTTAGAAACGTTGCCTTCGCTTTCGGTATCCCAGTAATCCTCAAAGCGTTCAAAATCAACGCGGACACCTTGGCGGCGTTCAGTGATAATAAATGGGCCTGTGCCCGATGCATTTCGCGATGCAAATGAGTTGCCCGCTTTTACGATTTCTGCTTTTTCATTGCCGCTTTCCGTTTCTCCCGTGTAGAACTCGCTATCCATAGGGAAAATGTAAGTCGCAAGGTTGAGCAGTAGCGGGTAGGGCTCAGTGGTGGTAATTTCGACAGTGTAATCGTCAACTGCTTCGGCGCCTGCGACGGGCTCAAAAATAGCGCGATAATCGGGGCTCTCTTTCAGGCGCTCAATGGTCCATACCACGTCTTTGGCGGTGAAATCGTTACCTGAGTGAAACTTGACGCCTTCACGCAGCGTCATGCGTGTCGTAGTTTCGTCTACCTGTTCCCATTCGGTCGCCAGGCGCGGCTCAAACTCGAAATCTTTTGTCCAACGTACCAACGGGTCAAACGCTAAGTGTGAGAGGCGCAACATGCCGCCAGATAACTGCTCGTGGATATCGAGGGTTTCAGGATCGGCAGAGTAACCAATGCGCAGGGTTTCTGCGCTCGCGGTCATGGGCAGCATCGTCGTGCCTGCAACCACAGCACCAATAACAGAAGCCAGTAGCGTTTTCTTAAACGTCATAATGTTTCCCTTTGTATTGTTTATTGTTCACTTTGCTGGCCAAAGCAAGTGTGTTTAAAACAGTGTGTTTAAAACTAAGTGCTCTTAAAAACCAGCAAAACAGACACGGTCAGCTTGTCAGCTGTTCTAACAATATTCTGTTCGCTATAAACATAGAGAGTGTGGGGCGCGTCATACAATCGAAATAATGAGAGGTATCATTCATCTGCTGAATGACTGGGCTGGGTACGGCCTTGCAAGGAGGGGAGGTTAGACGAAGGTGGAGGGAGTGTGAGCCGCTATTAAGGCGCTTCTGCTCAATAGCGGCATCTGTATAAAGGTGTTTTTAAGCGAAATTTTGGTGTAACCAGCGGTTAATGGCATCTGACTCGTAGAGCCACTCTTCCTGGCCATCTTCATGATTAATTTTTAAGCAGGGAACTTTGACTTTGCCACCGCCTTCTTGAAGGGCTTTTTTATGGGCAGGGTCTAGCTGAGCATCGCGCAGTTCGATCTTTAGGCCCAGCCGAGCGATTTCTTTGCGTACTTTGATACAGAAAGGGCATGTCCGGAACTGGTAGAGAGCCAAGTGTTCACAGGCGGCATCGACTTTAGCTTGCTCTTCCTCGGTACGCTCGACCGATTTAGGGGTTGAAAGCTTCTCTGAGATCAACATGACGGGGGCTAGAATAAGGCGAACACCTCTGAAGAAATAGCGAATTAAAACACGCATTGTAAGCTCCCTCGGCAACACTGAGATTGGTCAGCGCTAGGATGTGTATGAATGATCGTATCTAAAAGATCATGAGCAAAAAGGTAGCCGCATCCTGCATCAAACTGGGCGTTTTGTCACTTCTGAACGAGCTTAGGCGCTAGTTTTAAAGCCAAGACCTGCCTTGAACTAGATGAGCTAGTTAACGTTGCATGCTAGTCTCAGCAGCTTAGTTAACTGGTTAAGTAAGGAGCGCTTCACCTATGCGTCTGCATATTATGGGTATCTGCGGCACTTTTATGGGGAGCCTGGCTTTGCTGGCGCGAGAGTTAGGGCATCAGGTGAGCGGCTCAGATACGAATGTGTATCCTCCCATGAGTACCCAGTTGGAAGAGGCAGGGATCACCTTGATGGAAGGGTATCGCGCCGAAAACCTTGCTGGTCAGCCTGCACTTGTCATTGTAGGAAATGCGCTATCGCGGGGTAATCCGGAAGTCGAGGCGCTGCTAAATAGCGGTTTGCCCTATACCTCAGGCGCTCAGTGGCTGGCTGAACATGTACTGCCTGGCAGGCAAGTCATTGCCGTTGCTGGTACTCACGGTAAGACCACCACTGCCAGCCTTTTAGCATGGCTATTGGAAAGCGCTGGCTTAACGCCTGGGTTTTTGATTGGCGGCGTGCCGCGTAATTTTGGCGTGTCGGCACGCTTAGGTCATCACGACAGTCCCTTTATTGTCGAGGCTGACGAGTACGATACGGCGTTCTTTGATAAGCGCTCTAAGTTTGTTCACTACCGCCCCCAGATTGCGGTGATGAACAACTTGGAGTTTGATCATGCCGATATATTTCCTGACCTTGCAGCGATTGAGCGCCAGTTTCACCATTTGGTGCGAACTGTGCCGAGCCAAGGTTGCTTGCTGGTTGCTGATCAACAGCCAGCGCTGGAGCGTGTTCTGGAAATGGGAGCATGGTCGTCGGTCGAGCATTTCGGCACGTTAGAGAGTAGCGAGTGGCAACTGCGTTTGGAACGTGAGGATGGTAGTCGCTTTCAGGTACTCCACATCGGGGCAAACAGCGAAGAAGACGGCGTAGTCGAGTGGGCGTTAACCGGTGAGCACAACGCGCGTAATGCACTCGCGGCACTTGCTGCAGCGAGCCGTTGTGGTGTGAATCTCGCTCGTGCTTGTGCTGCTCTCGCGCGTTTTAAAACGCCCCGTCGACGTCAGGAAATCATCGGTGAAGTGGACGGTGTGCAAGTCATTGATGACTTTGCTCATCATCCAACAGCGATTGCAGCGACGTTAAAAGGGCTGCGCGCAGCCACCACCAAAGGGCGGCTGCTCGCAGTGATTGAGCCGCGCTCCAACACCATGCGTTTAGGCGCTCTACGTGCTCGACTAAACGAGAGCGTTGCCGATGCGGATGCAGTGTTCTGGTTTCAACCAGTAGGGCTTGACTGGTCAATGGAGGCGTTAGTGGCTGAACAAGGCGAACGCGCTGAGCTATATAGCGATATCGATGCACTTGTTAAGGCGGTTGTTGCCCACGCGTCACCACTCGACCGTATCGTTGTGATGTCTAACGGCGGTTTCGAGGGCGTTCACCAGCGTCTATTGAGTGCGTTGTCTGCCAAGGAGCAAACTGAGTGACAGACTTTAAACCTCCGGTGACGGTGGCGCTGACAGGTGCTTCAGGGGCGCAATATGGCCTGCGCTTGATCGACGTACTGGTGGCCTCAGGGCATGAAGTGTGGGTAATGATCTCCAAAGCGGCACACATGGTTATTGCCACTGAGACGGATGTGTCGTTACCCGCTCAGCCAAAACGCTTAGTAGAGGCGCTTACTGAGCAGAGTGGTGCCAAGCCCGGTCAAATCCGCTGTTTTGGGCGTGAAGACTGGATGGCGCCCGTGGCATCGGGGTCCGGTGCTCCCTCTGCGATGGTAATTTGCCCCTGCTCTACAGGTACGTTGTCTGCCGTCGCAACTGGCGCGAGCAATAACTTAATTGAGCGTGCTGCTGACGTTGCCATCAAAGAGCGGCGGACATTAGTCATCGTGCCGCGTGAAAGTCCATTTTCCCCTATTCATTTGGAGCACATGCTGGCGCTAAGCCGCCTGGGTGTCGTGATTTTGCCTGCGGCCCCCGGCTTTTATCATCGCCCAGAACGGATAGAAGATTTGATCGACTTTGTGGTTGCCCGGATACTCAACCAGTTAGGTATTGCCCACCGCCTGGTACCGCGTTGGGGAGAGGAGCATGAAACCACGTCGAGCGATACAGATAACGAAGTAAACAACACGGAAGAGTAATGATGATGTCATGGGCGACGCTGTCAGTGTTTGTACCCACTTTTTTGTTCGTTTCACTAACGCCGGGGATGTGTATGACGCTGGCCATGGTGCTGGGCATGACCCAGGGAGTGAAGCGAACGCTGTGGATGATGATAGGCGAGTTAGTGGGTGTT
>NZ_JABUZF010000094.1:0-14458 GCF_014897885.1 Halomonas sp. 3D7M
CAGGATATGAAACACGGCGTTAGTTGTGCCTTCACCCGTGGTTAAATCAAACCGCTTGTGGTGTTGGATTTCGTTGTAAACATAAACAATGTCGCGAAGAATGGATGATAAATGTTCACGTATACCACGAATCATTCGTCCGTCGACAAAGGCTTCGGCGGGCGCATTGGTTAGCTTAAGACGGATGCCTCGGTCTTGCTGTAAGACTTCAATATCAAAGTCTTTGTAGGCTTCCATAATGGCCAAACTATCATCCGTTGGGCTGCCGCAGTTAAGCACCGCGAGTGCACAGCGGCGTAGCAGATCATGCAAGCCACTTTTAGAGGTGCTTTTTAAACGGTTGACCTCATGCTGGGAAAGCACTTCGAGGCTGCCTTCCGGGGAAATAATGCTGGAAATGGTGGCGCGCGGCACTGGGAGTTGCGTCATTAGTCTGGCTGTCCCTAATCATATTGTTAACGAAACCACATACTATCATGGCCTTTACTAACTGAATTCAAGCAATAAGGGTAGTGACGGTCCTTAGCGTCCGTTTAAGAGTCGGATTGTGCTACTCTGTGCTCTCGTTAAGAGCACACGGTGGCTAGTCAAGATGGCGCTTTATTATGTTTAATGCCCAGTATTTTCGGACGTTTATAACGTTAGTGGAAACGGGGAGTTTCACACGAACTGCGCGCCGTTTGGAGATGACGCAGCCTGGCGTCAGCCAGCATATCCGCAAGTTAGAAAGCTATTTAGATAAACCGCTGATAGAGAGAAAGGGCAGAAGTTTTACGCTAACGGAGTCTGGACGAAGGGCTTATGATTATGCGTTGAAGCTATTTGCCGAGCATGAGCAGTTTCGCCATGGTTTAGATGACGACTCGCTGGATAGCGGTGAATGCCGGATTGCATCTCCAGGAAGTGTTGGCTTGATGTTTTATCCTTTTATTCTTGGTCAGCAGCAGATGCACCCCAACTTAACGGTCAATTACAGTTTTGCTTTTAATCACGAAATCGTTAATGACCTGCTTGAAGGCCGCTACGATATTGGCATCGTGACTGAGCAGGTCAACCATACCGAACTGACCTGCACGGTATGGCACAAAGAGCCATTATGTTTAGTCGTGCCTGCTGATTTTGCTGGCAGCACGCTAACCGACCTGATGGGCATTGGTTTTCTTAATTACTACGACGGCATTAATCACGCCAATGCACTGCTGCGCGCCAATTATCCAGACGAATTTCGTTCAATGACGCATTTTCGGCATCAGGGGTTTACTAACGAAGTGAGCATGGTGCTGGATGCGGTCGCGCGAGGGCTAGGTTTTACCGTTGTCTCACGCTTGGTGTTAGAAACCTCTCCTTGGCAACGCCAAGTAAAAGCGTTGGCGTTACCTCAAGGGATTAATGAAGTGCTTTATCTGCTGCGCCGGCGAGATTCGGTCTTGCCGAAACGTTATGAAAAGCTACTGGAGGGGTTTCATCACCAACGCCTGCAAGAAAAAACGCCCCTGGTGCCCGAATAACGAGCGCCAAGGGCGTTTAAGAGACAGGGATGTCTTGTCGTTTAATAGTGTATGCGTTGAGTATTAACGACGGTATTCGTCAATGCTAGGGCAAGTGCAGATAAGTTGCCGATCACCGAATACGTTATCAACGCGGTTAACCGCAGGCCAATACTTTGACGCAGCAACAGCATCAGTTGGGAAGGCGCCCAGTTTACGGTCATAAGGGCGTTGCCACTCGCTATCCATCAAATCTGCTTGGGTATGAGGGGCATTCACCAACGGGTTATTATCCAGCGGCCAATCACCCTTTTCGACGCGCGCAATCTCTTCTCGAATCGCGATCATGGCATCACAGAAGCGATCAATTTCGTAGAGTGACTCAGACTCTGTAGGCTCGATCATCAGTGTGCCGGGCACAGGGAACGACATGGTCGGTGCATGGAAACCGTAGTCCATCAGACGCTTGGCAATATCTTCTTCACTGATACCGGAAGCACTCTTGAGCGGACGAATATCGATGATGCATTCGTGGGCGACATTGCCGTTCTGGCCACGGTAGAGAATCGGGTAAGCACTCTCTAATCGCTTGGCAATATAATTGGCATTAAGAATAGCCAGCTCAGTTGCTTCGCGAAGCCCACGTGCGCCCATCATCTTAATGTAAGCCCAGGAAATTGGCAGAATTGACGCGCTGCCAAATGCTGCAGCGGAAACCGCACTGTTTTCTGGGTTAACACCATTAATAGGCGTAACCACGTGATTGGAAACGAAGGGGGCAAGGTGAGCTTTGACACCAATCGGGCCCATTCCCGGGCCACCGCCACCGTGGGGTATACAAAATGTTTTGTGCAGATTGAGGTGCGAGACATCACCACCGAAGTCACCGGGCCGCGTCAACCCCACCTGAGCATTCATGTTGGCACCATCCACATACACTTGGCCGCCATGCTGATGTACTACCTCGCAAACCTTGCGAACATGGGACTCGAAGACACCGTGAGTAGAGGGATACGTGATCATTACGGCAGATAGGCGATCACTGTGCTGCTCGGCTTTGCGCGTTAGATCATCCAGGTCAATGTTGCCGTTGGCGTCACACTCAACCACGACAACGTCCATGCTTAGCATGGCGGCAGACGCAGGGTTAGTGCCGTGGGCAGAGCTGGGGATTAAGCACACATCACGATGAGCTTCACCTTGTGCTGCCTGATAGCGACGAATAGCCAGCAGACCCGCATATTCACCCTGGGCACCTGAGTTGGGTTGCATGGAGATATGGTCATACCCCGTCACTTCCACTAAGAAGGCGGCTAGCTCATCAATCATTTGATGATAGCCGGCCACTTGATCGCGAGGGGCGAACGGGTGGAGGTGCGCAAACGCAGGCCAGGAGATCGGAATCATTTCACTGGTAGCGTTTAGCTTCATCGTGCACGAACCCAGCGGGATCATGGCATGAGCTAAGGAAAGGTCTTTATTTTCGAGACGTTTCAAATAACGCAGCATCTCGGTTTCACTGCGATAACGGGTAAACGTGGGGTGTTCCAAAAAGCTGCTTTCACGCCGATACAGCGCAGGAATGCCGCTAAGCTCGTCACTAATGACCTGTCCATCAAACGCTGCGACGGACAAGCCGTGCTCATCGCCTAACAGCACATCAAAAAGCGTCGCGACGTCGTGAGCCGTTGTCGTTTCATCCAGGCTAATGCCCACATCGCCATTGGCGAAGTAATGAAGGTTGATGTCATGCGTCATGGCGCGGCCATGAATTTTACCCGCATCTATTTGAGTCAGGCGGAGTGTATCAAACCAGCTGTCGTTCGCTAACGTGACCCCACCTTGCTTAAGGCCTTCCGCTAATAAAGTAGTGAGGCGATGTACGCGGCCTGCAATTTTGCGAAGACCCTCTGCACCATGGTAGGTGGCGTAGAAGCCAGCAATATTTGCTAGTAGTGCCTGAGCAGTACAAATATTGGAGGTCGCTTTCTCGCGGCGGATATGCTGCTCGCGGGTCTGCATGGCCATGCGCAATGCAGTGTTACCGCGGCTATCTTTTGAGACACCAATAATGCGGCCAGGAATCGAGCGCTTTAGCTTATCGGATGTGGCGAAGAAAGCTGCATGCGGGCCACCAAAGCCCATGGGGACACCAAAACGCTGGGAGTTACCGACGACGATATCAGCGCCCATTGCTCCTGGTTCTTTAAGTAGCACTAGGCTCAATAGATCCGTGGCGACGCACGTCATGATGCCGCGTTCTTTGGCAGCACTTAGTAGAGGAGAAAGGTCCGTGATGTTGCCGCTGGCGGAAGGGTATTGCACCAGGGCACCAAACACATCGTGTTCTGCCAGCGTTTCAGCGGGGCCACTGATTAGCTCAAAGCCAAAAAACTCCGCGCGAGTTTTAATAACGTCTAACGTTTGCGGAAATAGATCATCGGCAACAAAGAAGGTTGTTGACTTACTTTTCTTGTTGCTGCGCTTGCATAGTGCCATCGCTTCCGCTGCAGCGGTCGCTTCGTCCAGCAATGAAGCATTAGCAAGCTCCATGCCGGTTAAATCCATAATGACCTGCTGAAAGTTAAGCAGGCCCTCTAGTCGGCCTTGAGAGATCTCAGGCTGATAAGGCGTATAAGCGGTGTACCAGCCCGGATTTTCCAGCACATTGCGCTGAATGACCGCTGGCATGTGGGTGCCGTAGTAACCTTGGCCGATGTAGCTCTTAGCCACACGATTTTGGCGCGCCAGCTGGCTTAGGTAGTCTAGCGCTTCTGCTTCGCTGCGTGGGTCGTCCAGGGCTAACTCACGGCCAAGGCGGATATCGCTTGGCACGGTTTGCTCAATAAGATCTTCCATGCGCTGCAAATTGAGCGCTTTTAACATAGTGTCGACATCAGCGGGGCTAGGCCCATTGTGGCGTTTGATAAAAGCATCATGGTCGGCCAGTTCGGCCAAACGGCGTGTTTCAAATGGCATGGGAGGGTTCCGAACGTAATGAGAAAACCGCGCAGGGTGAAACTAGAAAGCCTGCTTTACGCAGGCTTTCCGACTAATTAATCGTCTGAACTAAGTGTTGCCTGGTAAGCATCTGCGTCTAGCAACCCGTCAAGGGCTGTGTCTGTCAGGCGCACCTTCATGATCCAACCACCTTCATAAGGCGCTTCATTGACTGTCTCCGGCGAATCTTCAAGCGCCTCATTCACTTCGATAACTTCACCGTTAACCGGCGAGTAAAGGTCAGAAGCCGCCTTAACAGACTCGATAACGCCGAACTCTTGGCCTTTGTTGAGTGCCTGACCGACTTCTGGCAGTTCAACGAAAACAACGTCACCCAGCGCTTCTTGGGCATGATCAGTAATGCCGATAGTGACGGTACCGTCTTGGTGGTCAAGTACCCATTCGTGGCTTGCGGCATAACGAAGATTGGCAGGAAGATTGCTCATGATGATTCCCTTTATGAAACAGTTGTCTGGACAGGAGCATACTAACGCCTGTCGTTCGCCTTGGCGACTATTGGCCAGTTCTAAGTCAGGCGATCTGTGCCCTATGTTAACGTGTTTCCGATCGGAAACAAATTTCTTCAACGCCCCATGGTGGCAAAAAAAACACGTCGTGTTTCCTGATGCTTTATATCTGCTAGTTTTTTTGAAAACAGATGCTTTCTCTACTGAGTTGCGACATGACAATGGATGCGCACTAGGAAAATGGTGTAAAACATGCCAATTATGCGTTTTTTCAAAGCGTGAGACGCGCTATGGTGGAAACGTTTGATAACCTCAGCAGCATAAAACAAGGCAGCTTGACTGCCCGGTACCCATAATAAACGAGCTAACGAACAGGGTAAGGAGAAACACGTGGAAATACTAACCAACCTCCTAGGGGCAATTAACGGTGTCGTTTGGGGCCCGATAATGTTGGTCCTACTGCTAGGCGTAGGGATTTACTTACAGATTGGCTTGAAGCTGATGCCGATTAGAAAGCTTGGTGTGGGTTTCAAGCTCATGTGGAAGGGCCGCGACACTAAGCCTAGCAAAGCAGATGCTGACCAGACGTCTGCTGACCAAGACGGTGAGATTTCACCTTTTGATGCACTGATGACGGCGCTATCCGCGACGATTGGCACAGGTAATATCGCGGGTGTGGCAACGGCTATTGCGCTTGGTGGCCCAGGCGCGGTGTTCTGGATGTGGATCACTGCGTTAGTGGGGTTGGCCACTAAATTTTCCGAAGCAGTTCTTGCTGTGCGTTATCGTGAAACCGATAGCACTGGCTACCACGTTGGTGGCCCGATGTTCTATATAAAGAATGGCCTCGGTAAGAAATGGCTCTGGCTGGGTGGGCTGTTCTCATTCTTTGGTGCGGTAGCGGCTTTCGGGATCGGTAATACCGTACAGTCAAACTCTGTAGCGGATGCAATGGACTCTACCTTTGGTGTTCCGCATTGGCTAACCGGCGTAATTATCATGGTGCTGGCGGGGGCTGTTATCCTCGGCGGCATTAAGCGCATTGCAAAAGTAGCCGGTAAACTAGTGCCCATCATGGGGATTGCTTACGTGATTGCCGGGCTGTTGGTCTTGATCGTGAATGCAAGCCAAATTGGTGAAGCGTTTGGTTTGATTTTCTATTACGCCTTTAATCCGATGGCAGCAGCGGGTGGCTTTGCCGGTGCGGCAGTCATGGCTGCTATCCGGTTTGGTGTAGCACGCGGTATTTTCTCTAACGAAGCAGGTTTAGGTAGTGCACCCATTGCACACGCAGCAGCGCAGACCAAAAACCCGGTTCGCCAAGGCCTCATCGCCATGCTGGGTACCTTTATCGATACGATTGTCGTTTGTACCATTACGGCACTGGTTATTTTGACCTCCACAGTATGGATTGATGGTGAGGCGGGTGCATCGCTGACGGCACTTTCGTTCGATGCTGCCTTGCCCGGTTTTGGTAACCAGATTGTTGCGATTGCCCTGGCTGTGTTTGCCTTCACCACGATTCTTGGCTGGTCTTTCTACGGCGAGAAGTGCTGTCAGTTCCTGTTCGGTACACGTTCGATTATGCTGTATCGCGTGCTGTTCGTTCTGGCAATCCCGCTGGGTGCTATCGCGCAGCTTGGTTTTATTTGGCTGATGGCTGATACCTTTAACGCTATGATGGCCATTCCGAACTTGATCGCGTTGGCGCTACTTTCGCCAGTGGTATTCAAACTTACCCGTGATTACTTTGCAGGCAAAGACGTGCTGCCAGGTGAAGCGCTGGATCATGATAAGTAAGCCCTATTCAACGTAATATGGGCCGATAAGATGTAATAGAGCCGGGAAGCCAGTCATGGCTTCCCGTTTCTCTTTCTCGACCGAGGAAATCCCATGACCGACCTTAAACAGACGCCACTTCATGAATTGCATCTTTCGCTAGGAGCCAAAATGGTTCCCTTTGCGGGTTATGACATGCCGGTGCAATACCCATTGGGTGTCAAAAAAGAGCATGAGCATACGCGTCAACAATGTGGGCTGTTTGATGTTTCTCACATGGGCCAAATAGCGGTTTCTGGCGACAATGTTGCTGAGGCGCTTGAGTCACTCATCCCAGCAGACCTAGTGGGGTTAAGCAAAGGTGAGCAGCGCTATGGACTATTAACCGGGACTGATGGCGGTATTATCGATGATCTAATGGCCGTCAATGCAGGTGATCATTTTTATCTGGTCGTCAATGCTGCTTGCAAAGAGCAGGATATTGCCCATCTGCGCACCAATCTTTCTGCTACACATCACATAGAGGTACTCGACCGTGGGCTACTGGCTCTGCAAGGCCCGCAAGCCCGCGATGTCATGGAACGTCTGTGCCCCCAAGCGTGTGAGTTAACGTTTATGCAGCATGGCCGCTTCACGATGGCGGGGCAGGAAGTCTGGATTAGTCGTAGCGGTTACACCGGTGAAGATGGCTTTGAAATATCAGTGGCTTCTGATGCATGCCAGGCATTGGCAGAGCAGCTGTTAGCTGAACCCGAAGTTGAAGCAATTGGCTTGGGTGCGCGCGACTCGCTTCGCCTAGAAGCAGGGCTGTGTTTGTACGGGCACGATATGGATATGACAACGACGCCTGTAGAAGCTGGGCTTATTTGGGCGATTGGTAAGCCTCGCCGACAGGCTGGGGAGCGTCCGGCAGGTTTCCCAGGGGCGGAGCTTATTCTGCACCAAGTAGCCGCGAAAGATCACACGCGTAAGCGGGTAGGGCTAGTGGCAGAAGGGCGTGCACCAGTAAGAGAGGGCGCGCTTTTAGTTGATGCAAAGGGCAATGAAATTGGTGTTGTGACTTCCGGTGGCTTTGGGCCAAGTGTTGGTAAGCCAATTGCCATGGGGTACGTGGGGCGTGAATGGGAAGCGCCGGAGACCACAGTTTATGCGTTGGTGAGAGGTAAACAGCTGCCGATGGTGGTGACACCAACTCCGTTTGTGAAGCCAGGCTATTATCGCGGCTAACACCGCCACTGTTCATGAAAAAAGCCCCTGAAATTCAGGGGCTTTTTTTACTTCATCTTAATACTTGTCGGGGGTCGATAGGTTTTCCGCCTTGGCGCAGGTCAAAAAGCAGGTCGTAGCGCTGTGAGGCACTGCTTTGGCCGACATCACAAAGTGGGTCGCCTGTACTCACTTGCTGGCCGACACGGACTAAAATGCGTTCGCACAGTGCGTAGACGGTTTGTAAGTTATCCGCATGATGAATAATGACAACTTCGCCAAGCTGGCGCATTCCATCAGCAAAACGCACTTCACCTGGCGCGACTGCTTGGGCTTTGGCACCGGCTTGGGTGGCCAGTAGCATAGGTTGAAGCGTACCACGGCTATCGGCACCAAAACGGCGCACAATCCGATAATCCTCTAAGGGCCAAGGCCAACGACGTGCAGATGCAGGCAAGCTTGCGCTTGGCGTCGGTGCTGGCTGGCTAGTGCTGGAACTGCTGGCGCTGCTTGAGGTGGTGCTGCTACTCAGCGGTACACTGACAATTTGGCCAACTCTGAGCGCTGTGGGAGAGGTGCCAGGATTGGCACTCTGCATACGCCCTGATGTGGTGCCAAAATGGCGCGCGATACTTGAATAGGTATCGCCAGGCCGAATCTGGTAGCGATAGGGCCCGCCAGAGGGCGCTCGCTCTTGCTGGGTAGGTATTAATAGACGTTGTCCAACGTTTAAGCGTTGAGCATTTGTTCCAGGGTTGAAGCGTTCAAGACGTTCCAGTGGAACGTTTGCCCGGTTGGCAAGTTTTCCCAGCGTATCGCCACGCTGTACCGCTACCCATTCACCATTTATTTGACCGGCAGTGCTACTGGGCACAGGGTTGTTTTGATCATTTGAAGAGGGAGAACCAGCACATCCCGCTAACAACGTTGCTAGCAAACAGGCCGCTAACCATCGAGCTAGTCGTGATTGGTTTGCTTGGCTAGCAAGGCGTCTTTTTCCTGCCAGAGTGAATTGATCCATGCGTGGAACCGTTCCTTGTGCTGCTGTTCTTCGTGATAGTTGGCTTCGTTCATCCATTGGGGAATAGCGAGTTGCCTTGCGTTAAGTGTGATGCAAGCCTCTTTTCCGCATAGAAAACCCCAGAAAGTTGGCGTTGGGTTTTCATAGCTGATGGTGACATCCAAAATGCCATCCAGTTTGTCACCAAGCAGGCTAAGCACCTGAGAGACACCGCCAGCCTTGGGTCTCAGTAAGTGCCGAAATGGGCTTTGCTGTTTTTCCCGTTTTGCTACGGTAAAGCGTGTCCCCTCGACAAAATTAAATATTGCAATGGGGGCATTTCTAGCTTGCCGACAAACGCGCTCAGTTGACTCACGGTCGATAGTGGCGAGTTTAGGGTTTTTGGCAAGTTGCTCTCGACTGAAGCGCCGCATAAAAGGGAATTCTAACGCCCAAAATGCCAGTCCGACGATAGGAATCCAAATTAACTGATGTTTCAAAAAGAACCGGGGCATTGGAATGCGGCGATGCAATGCCATAAAAAGAATGAAGATATCTGTCCAACTGCGGTGGTTTGAAATAACCAGCCACCATTGATGTGGGCTGAGTGAGTCCGGAATGCTGATGTTTACATCAGGCTTGATCCACCGGCGCATCCACCACAGATTTGCGCCAATCCAATTGAGCGCAACGCGGCACAGACCATCAAGAATTCTCTGTTTTTGATGTCGTCCTGGGGTGATGACTTTTAACAGCGTTAACAAAATGAGTGGCACGCCCCAAAACAGTGTCGTTAGCGTCAGCAGCAACAGGCTGACGACTCCTTTGGCAGTAGACATACCACAGTTCCTTTTACGTATGATGACACCAGTGGTGCAATTTTAGCGCTAGGTGACCAATTTATAGGCAACCCCGCGTAAATGCTAAAGGATCACGCCCACGCTGCCCAGTATATTACCAAACCTTAGCATGCTTAACGGATGTGCTAGGGCGTCAGTGTCGGTGTGTTGATACCTTCGATTAGCACTTTGCTCAGAGCCTGTGCCGCGACAGATAACTCATGATGCGTCAGTATCCCCACTCGGCAGGCAATGCCTGGTGAGGTTAAGGGAACGCAACGAGCGCCGAGTTGGTGCATTTGCTGAATACACATTGAAGGCACGGCACTTACGCCTAAGCCATCGGCCACCATTCTACCAACGGTTGAGAGCTGATGGCTTTCAAAAGCGACCGGTAAGTCAATGTGTTGTTTGGCAAGTCCTTGCTCTAACAATCTACGTACCATTGATGGGCGTTGAAGGGTAATAAAATCCTGTTGTAACAAGGTGGCCCAGCTCAGTGTGTTGGCCTGGGCCAAGTCTGATTGGGGGGGGACAACAGCGATAAATTGATCTTCAAAGAGTGGCGTAAACGTTAAGCTGCCGGTTCCTTCGGGCAAAAAGGCAATGCCGATTTCCACTTGGCGAG
The DNA here is from genome assembly GCF_014897885.1 of Halomonas sp. 3D7M. Classification (NCBI taxonomy): domain Bacteria; kingdom Pseudomonadati; phylum Pseudomonadota; class Gammaproteobacteria; order Oceanospirillales; family Halomonadaceae; genus Halomonas; species Halomonas sp. 3D7M. Next base: position 10,407 of record NZ_JABUZF010000094.1, read on the forward strand.
AGCGCACCATGTCGATGACTTCTTCGTTGATAACATCATGGACAGTAATATTGATCTTAGGATATTGCCGACGGAAGGTAACCAGGGCGCTGGGCAGTAAATTACACGCAAAAGAGGGCATGGCTGCTACGCTTAAACGGCCAAGCTGGAGAGTGAAGCGTTGGCGCAGTCGCTCTTCAGTATTATCCCACTGAGCAAGTAAATGCTTCGCTAGTGGGATAAGGGTTTCACCCTCAGGTGTGAGTCGGACGCTACGGGTACTGCGTATCAACAGCTTTCCCCCCAGCGAATCTTCAAGCCCTTTGATGGCCAAGCTGAGCGCTGGCTGAGACAGGTGCAGGCGCTCACAGGCTTGGGTAAAGCTCAGGGTTTGGGCTACCGCCAGAAAAGCGCGAAGTTGCTTAACGGTCATACGGACCCTTTAATAAATTTTTTATATAAATTGATAAGAAAAACAAACTTAACAAATATATCATCTGGTACAACACTGGCTATACAGATCCAACCGCATCATAACGACGCGTGCAACGTACCACCGATAATAATGCGAGGCATAACAATGGCAGGATTTGACAAGCGTGTATCTTCCTATGAGGAAGCGATGGAAGGTATCGAAAGTGGCATGACCGTTATTGCTGGCGGTTTTGGCCTTTGCGGCATTCCTGAAAATTTGATCGCTGAGATTAAACGTCGGGCTGTCACTGACCTCACGGTAGTGTCTAACAATTGCGGTGTTGATGGTTTCGGGCTAGGTGTGCTGCTCGAAGATCGTCAGATTCGTAAAATTCTCGCTTCTTATGTTGGCGAGAACGCATTGTTTGAACAGCAAATGCTTAACGACGAAATTGAAGTTGTGCTAACACCCCAAGGCACGCTGGCCGAGAAAATGCGCGCCGGTGGTGCGGGTATCCCTGCATTCTATACCGCCACAGGTTACGGCACACCTATTGGTGAAGGTAAAGAGGTGCGTGAATTTAACGGCCGCCACTATATTTTAGAAGAAGCCATTACCGGTGATTTCGCGATTGTTAAAGGCTGGAAAGCGGATCGCTACGGCAACGTCATGTATCGGCATACGGCACAGAACTTCAATCCCATGGCAGCCACTGCTGGAAAAATAACGGTTGTAGAAGTTGAGGAAATTGTTGAACCAGGCGAATTGGAGCCAAGCCAGATCCATACCCCCGGTATCTATGTGGATCGCATTATTCAAGGCTCATTCGAGAAGCGCATCGAAAAACGCACGGTACGTAGCTGATCGCTCTCTGGTTTAGACATTTTCACTCAATAAGAGGTATACACCATGGCTTTAACACGTGAGCAAATGGCACAGCGCGTTGCGCGTGAACTTGAAGACGGCTTTTACGTCAACTTGGGTATCGGCATACCTACGCTGGTTGCCAACTATGTACCTGACGGTATTGATGTCATGCTGCAATCCGAAAATGGACTGCTGGGTATGGGGCGTTTTCCCACTGAGGAAGAAGTTGATGCTGATATGATCAACGCCGGTAAGCAGACGGTCACCGCTCGTCCTGGGGCTGCTATTTTCTCTTCAGCAGAATCATTCGCCATGATTCGTGGCGGTCACGTGGATCTGACCGTGCTGGGTGCTTTTGAAGTGGACCAAGAGGGAAATATTGCTTCATGGATGGTGCCAGGCAAGCTCATCAAAGGGATGGGCGGCGCGATGGATTTGGTTGCTGGCGCAGAAAACATTATCTGTACCATGACGCACGCCTCGAAACACGGTGAGTCCAAGTTGCTAGAAAAGTGCACGCTTCCTCTAACAGGGGCAGGTTGCATCAATCGCGTATTGACCGACCTGGCTTATTTGGAAATTAAAGACGGTGCTTTTATTCTCAAAGAGCGTGCACCGGGTGTCAGTGTTGAAGAAATTATTGAAAAAACAGCTGGCAAGCTGATTGTGCCCGATCACGTTCCTGAAATGACGTTTGACGCTGAATAACCCTTAGTCGACTACTCTTAACAGGCGTGAGCTAATCAGCTCACGCCATTTCACAGCGGGTGTGGAAAGGTAGCAGGATTTCAGCAATACGCTCATGGTCGTCGCCGACATGTTTTTGCACGAGTGCTAGTCCCCCCAGACAAAGACGATGCTCATCGCCTGAGCTGAAAACGGTTTTTTGTGGCATTGCAGGATAAAATCGATGCTCAAGTAGCGGTGACACGGCAAATACGCCGTTTTGTAGCCCCTCAAAACTGGGCATGCCGCATGCTTCAAGCTGACTATGCAAGGTGTCTAGTGGCTCGCCAATCGTTGAGCAGTCGAAACCTGCGTGGTGCAGTCTAGGGCCCATGATCGCTAGCCAGGCAGCGAGGGGATGTGCCTGTTGTAGCTGCTGATAGAGCGCCCAAGAGGGCATTGGCCATGGGCGTCCTCGGCTTAGTAAATTTTGCCCTTGGCAATCGGCCGGATGGCTTTGTAGCACGAGCTGCGTTAATGCTTCGCGGGGTGCTTTTGAAAGCGTACCCAGCTGCAACTCTGCTAATACCAGCCAACTGCTATTGTCATTAGGTGCAAGTAAATGCACCAAAAGGCCTTTATCTGCCATAGCGTAATGGCCAACTGATCGGTAGCCCATATGTGCAAGGCTGGTGTTGAGCTCGCTAGCAGCAAAGGGACCATGATTTAGCGTCACCAAGGTCAAATACTCGGCTGACGTACTTAGTGGCCACAATCTTAGTCCGCCAAGGTCTGGGTGTGTATGTATGTAGTCCAGCCAAAGCTGTTGAACAAACTCCTCTCGCTGCATTGGGATACCCTCGCCGCCTAATCGAACGCCACATGAACTGTCATATAAACTGTGATACTTCAGTATAGGCAAGCGAAGATTTGCTTGTTCAACGGGTGTAAACGTCAGTTTTAACGCCTGGGTTAAGAAGCCAGCAGCTGCTGTTGGCGCACAAAATGGTCGAACTCAGTAAAACCGCCGATGTGCTGTTGGTCAACAAACACTTGGGGGACGGTATGAATAGGCTTGCCAGCCGTTTTTGCAATATCTTCCTTGGTAACGCCTTCTGAAGGCATATCAACGTAGCGGTAGCCTTCTATCTTTCCGTTACTCTCTAAATGCTCTGCGAGATGCTTTGCGCGTACGCAGAAAGGGCATGACATGCGGCCAAAAATTACCACAAACATCGTAGAAACTCCTTTAGGATAAAGATCTATTAAAAATGGGTTGCCTATTGTGGCGCAGCTCATGCAGTTTGGCTAATAGCGCTACACTACACGCTTCATTAAGCCGTGTTATGGGCGAATGTTTAATCATCGGAAGAGCGTATGCAAACCTTAGCTGCCCAAGAATACGCACGCTTAGCTGAATTAGCGTTGCATTATCGAAATGCGCATCTGCGCTCAATGAAGCAGGCGGATCATTATAACCCTCGTCTTGGTGTTGATGCGCTGTGCTTCCAGCCTTGGGAAGAGGAGCATGCGTCACTACTGGTCGGTGCGTTAATAACACCTTGTGCGATGTGGCTAGTTGCTGTGCCACGTCTGGATCAGCATGCCCCCCTGGGGAATGTATTGCGTCTCAATCTTCCTTCTGGCCACTATTCGCTTTCATGTGAACCGTTGCCCAACGGCAGTGAGCTTTATAAGCGCATCATTCTGGAGGATCTAAGTGATTTAGAAAGTATGCAGGAAGCTGCGCGACTGGCCCAGCGCATGATGATGCAGTTAATGGTGTCTGATAAACCTTCTCCAGAGGTTGGTTAGGCAGAAACGTCTACCTCTATCTACACTGTTGTTTTTACATTTTTACTCTGAATAATCTCAGCAAAAGGAACGTTTATGTCCTCTGAAAAAGCTGTCACACCCCGTGTTGCTGTGGTCACTGGCACTAGCAGCGGTATTGGTGAAGCGGTGGTGAAACATTTCTGTGAGCAGGGTTTTCAAGTGTTAGCAGTAGACTTTAACCCGGCTGGAAAAGAAGTGGCTGACGCGGCTGGCGCAGCGTTTTATCAGGGGGATTTAACCGACCCCGACGCGTGCCGTGGCGCGATTGCTGACGCGGTTAAACGCTTTG
>NZ_JABUZF010000094.1:14542-20153 GCF_014897885.1 Halomonas sp. 3D7M
ACGTTCCCCGAAGAGAAGTGGCGTCAAATCATTGATTTAATGCTGACAGCGCCGTTTTTGCTTACCCAGGCAGCATGGCCACATATGCGTAAAAAAGGTTGGGGGCGTGTGATTAATATTGCGTCTGTGCATGCACAGGTGGCTTCACCAGGCAAAGCCGCTTATATCAGTGCCAAGCACGGCATGATCGGACTAACGAAAACCGCCGCTTTAGAAGGTGGTGAGCAGGGGATTACCGCCAATACTATTTGCCCCGCCTATGTGAAAACACCGCTGGTAGATAATCAGATCGCCGACCAAGCCAAGCTACATGGGATGGATGAGCAAGAGGTGATTGAAAAAATCATGCTGAAAAACGCAGCGGTTAAGCGCTTGATTGAGCCTTCCGAGGTTGCTCAGCTAGTTGCTTACTTAGCCTCCGATGCGGCAGGCGCTGTAACGGGTGCCAGCTGGAACATTGATCTAGGATGGACCGCCCAATAACATCAAGTTGACGCCCACTCTTTGCGTCGTCGTTGCGCAAAGAGTGGGCGAATTACCGGCGTACCGGGCGCTTCTGTAATTTGCGTTGTAATGTGCGCCGATGCATGCCGAGTGCCCTAGCCGTGGCTGAAATGTTGCCATCATGCTCTTGCAACACCTTTTGAATGTGTTCCCACGTTATACGGTTGATAGAGGGAGGATTGTCGGCTAGCTCAATATTCGGATCACCATCCTGATGGTCAAAAGCGGCAATCACATCGTCGGCATCTGCTGGTTTGCATAGATAGTTAACGGCGCCAAGTTTGATGGCTTCTACCGCTGTGGCGATGCTGGAATACCCCGTTAATACCACAATGCGGCAATTCGGTGCGCTTGCCAGCATGTCGGGCAGTAACTTAAGCCCGGAACTATGCTCAAGTTTTAGATCGAGTGTTGCCATCGTTGGCATGAACTGCGTGATCAGCGCCATTGCTTGATCAGCATCGTGGGCAACTTGCACCTCATAACCACGACGCGAAAGCGCTCTGCTTAGCACGTGACAAAACATTTCATCATCGTCGACGATTAAAAGGCGTTGGTCTTGCGTCTGCATGATGTCCTCGATTTTCTGGCGAATGCTCTGCGTCGCTGTTACTTATCAGGGGCGGAACAAAGCGGCAGCGTCACTTCCGTTAACGTACCGCCTTCCGGGTGATTGTACAGGCTTACTCCACCACCGAAACGATTAATGGTGGCATGGGTTAAAAACAGCCCAATCCCCATGCCTTTGCTTTTAGTTGAAATAAACGTGTCGCCTAGCTGGTCAGCAATCGACATGGCGATGCCGGGTCCATGGTCGCGTATATCAATAACAACGCTTTCATCTTGCCAATCCAATCGAATAGCAATTTGTTCTGGATTAGCGTCGGCGGCGTTATTCAGCAAATTGGTTAGCGCTTGATCTAATGTGGCATCGACGGCCAACCAGGGGCGGCCGCGTTTCTCGGCAACATCAAAAAAGTGGCTAACATCTGGCCTGATAACGAGCCAGCGTTGCACAACGGCGGCTAACCACAGTTCAGCATCCAGTATCTCTGGTTCTGCCATGCGCCGACGATCAGCCGTCGCAACAAGGTGTTGTAAGCGCGATTTGCACACGTCTACTTGCTGGCGAAGAATGGCTATATCTTGTTGCAAGGGGGAGTCATTAGGCGCGTCCTGGTACATTTCATTGAGCAGCACGGCCATGGTTGAAAGCGGCGTGCCAAGCTCATGAGCCGTGCCAGCGGCTTGAGTAGCAACGGCTAACACCTGTTCATTGCGCAGTGCCGCTTCTCGCGTGCGAGATAGTGCTTTATCTCGATTACGCAGTGCATGGGCCATTTTGTAGATAAAGAACGTGACCAGTCCGGCTGATAAGCCAAAATTAAGCCACATACCCAATACGTGAAGGCTTAGTGGGCCGTCGCTGTTAATGTGGCCCAGCTGAGGTATCGGGTGATAAAAGAACATCAGGTAGGTGTAACCTGCCATTGAACATGCGGCGATGATCCAAGCATGCCGCCAGGGAAGGGTTGCAGCGGCGATAGTGACAGGCACTAAATAGTAAGTGATAAAGGGGTTTGTTGAGCCGCCTGAAAAATAAAATAGCAGCGTTAAGCCTGCAATATCGGCCAATAAGTGGGCAAGATATTCGAAATGATTAACCGCTTTGGGTCTGCCTAAGCGCCACCATGTGACGATATTCAGTATCCCCATGGCAATCACAACACTGACGACTGCGGTCACTGGCAAGTCGAAAGCGAGTAGCTCAATACCAACAATAATGGCCAGTAAAAAGCCGGTCCATGTGATACCTCTGACGATCGTTAATCGAACGAGGTTACGGTTTGGCGTCGAAAGCGGGAGAGGCAGGGGGGTAGGCATAGCGTGCTTATTTGCTCGATGCTTTCACGTTGTGAATAACATATTTAATAAATAACGTCATAACGAACGTCAGCCATCCCGCTGAGGCAAGCAAGTTGAATAGCAGCATTTTAGGAGGTAGCCAGGCACTGCCCAGAACGGCTTCTAACATGATATGGAAAAACATAGCGAGCAAGAGTGGTAGTGCTAGCGTATGAACCCACATGTCAGTACGGCGCTTACGTACATGGTAGCGTTTCAACAAGTAACGCATTGGACGGTGCGCCCAACCGAACAGCACGAGTGCACCAACAACGAATAGGACAGCCAGCGTCGGTTCGGTACTCCCAAAATACATTGAAAAGGATATCGACCAGGCAAGACCAAGCCAAAGTAATCCTTCAATACTGGCGATAATGTCCGCATAGCGACGCACATTCTGCATAAAAAACTGAATCCTTGACCTTACAAAGTGTCGCCATGATACGACACTTGGGAACGGCTGTGGGATGGATAGGGGAGATTTATCCATTACCCGTATTGGGTATACTGTTCTGACCCTTTGACTAAATTCATTTCTGCACAGGACTTGCCGTGGACGCTATTACGTTGACTCGCCCCGATGATTGGCATCTTCATTTACGTGATGATGAGGCGCTAAGCGCTGTGGTAGGTCATACCGCCGCCCAAATGGGGCGTGCGATTATAATGCCTAATTTAAAGCCGCCGATAACCACTACCGCGCAAGCACTAGCATATCGGCAGAGAATTTTAGCTGCGTTACCCGAAGGGAGTGCATTTGAACCTTTGATGACGCTCTATTTAACAGACACGACGCCCCCTGAAGAAATTGAGCGTGCTGCTGAAAGTGGTGTCGTGAAAGCCGTGAAGCTCTATCCCGCGGGCGCTACCACTAACTCTGCATCGGGCGTCACCGACATTGCCCACTGCGATGACACGATTGCGATGCTAGCAAACGTTGGTATGCCGCTGTTGGTGCATGGTGAAGTGACCGATCATGAAATTGATATTTTCGATCGAGAAGCGGTGTTTATTGAGCAGGTTATGAAACCGCTTTTGGCTAGGCACCCTAAGCTTAAGGTAGTGTTTGAGCATATTACGACCCAGCAGGCTGCCGAGTTTGTTGCTGCTGCGCCTGATAATATTGCGGCCACGATCACAGCCCATCATCTGCTGTTTAACCGCAACAAAATGCTGGCAGGTGGTATTCGTCCGCATTATTACTGCTTGCCCATTCTAAAGCGTGAGCAGCATCGCCAGGCGTTGTTGAAAGCGGCGACCAGTGGCAGTCCTAAATTCTTCTTAGGCACCGATAGTGCGCCTCATGCCCAGGGTGACAAAGAGTCTAGCTGCGGCTGTGCAGGGGCATATACGGCGCCTGCTGCCATTGAGCTCTATGCAGCAGCCTTCGAAGAAATGGGTGCCTTAGACAAGTTAGAAGCGTTTGCCAGCCTCAATGGACCGCGTTTTTATGGATTACCGGCTAATGCTGATAGCGTGACGTTGGAGCGTCGTTCATGGAGTCTGCCAGCGCATTATCCCTATACGGCTGGTCAGCATATTATTCCGCTAATGGCGGGTGAGAGCTTGGCATGGAAGCTGAAAGCGTAGCTTGTATAGCTAGATAGCAAATCAAAAAACGGAGCCGACTGGCTCCGTTTTCTTAACGTTTTAAGCACGCTTTCTTAACGTTTATTGCTTGATCTTACCAAGTTCGATCAGCATCTGATCCACCATCCGTGATGAATGGTCAGCCGCGATGTCTAAAAATTGCTCGAATGACAGGTGGTTGTCACCGCTGCCAGGGATATCAGATAGCGCGCGAATGACCACAAATGGGCAGCCATAAAGATGGCATGTTTGAGCAATAGCGGCGCCTTCCATCTCGACGGCTAGCATGGTTGGAAACTGTTCACGGGTAGTCGCGACACGAACAGGGTCGGCCATAAAGGCATCGCCTGTGGCGATGAGCCCTTCACGTACATTGACTTCACCTAATGCGGCAATGGCGTTGCGGGCAATATCACGAAGTTGTTTGTCTGCTTGGTAGGCTGCCGGCATGCCAGGTACCTGACCAAGCTCATAGCCAAAGACCACTGCGTCAACGTCATGATGGCGAACTTCATCCGAAATAATCACATCACCAATAGCAAGATCGCTCGCAAAGCCGCCTGCGGAACCGGTGTTAATGATCGCATCAGGCTGGTGCCGCTCAAGTAAAATCGCGGTGCCTACCGCCGCATTGACCTTGCCTATCCCCGACTGCAGTACAACAATTTCCAAGCCGTGACGTGTGCCCGTATAAAACACGAAGCCAGCATGCTCGTAGCGTTCAGCGCCTTCTAGCTGTCCTGCCAGTATGTCCACTTCCTGCGCCATCGCGCCGATGATTCCAATACGTTGCACTCGTGATTACTCCTTAAGAAATCGTTAACGGCAGTGGTGTGTGTAACACTACTGCTCCAGGCCTTTGTCGTGCCGTTCAGCGGCTTCTAGCGTGTTTTCAAGTAGCGTGGCAACGGTCATCGGCCCAACGCCGCCAGGCACGGGTGTAATGAAGCTGGCGCGTTCTGCTGCGGCTTTAAAATCAACGTCACCAGTGAGCGTGCCGTCGTCTTGGCGATTAATGCCAACATCAATCACGATGGCGCCCGGTTTGATCCATTCCCCTTTGACAATACCGGGTTTGCCGACAGCGACAACAAGCAAGTCAGCGCGGCGCACATGAGACTCAAGCTGTAGCGTGAAGCGGTGGCATACCGTGGTGGTGCAACCTGCCAGCATCAACTCCAACGCCATTGGCCGACCGACAATGTTGGACGCGCCGACTACAGTGGCATCTAACCCTCGTACGGAAATGCCGCTATGGGCAAGCATGGTCATAATACCTTTAGGTGTGCAGGGCCTGAGCGAGGGCATACGTTGCGCCAGACGACCAATATTGTATGGGTGAAAGCCGTCGACATCCTTGTCTGGGCGAATGCGCTCAAGAATAGGGCGAGAGTCTAAATGCTCTGGCAATGGCAGTTGAACAAGAATGCCGTCAACCGTTGCATCGTTGTTTAACTGATCGACCAGTGCTTCAAGTTCATGCTGCTGCGTATCAGCGGGTAGCGCATGTTGGAAAGAGTGGATGCCTGCCTGCTCACAGGCGCGGTGTTTGTTGCTGACATAAACATGGGAGGCTGGGTCTTCCCCGACCACAACAACAGCTAGTCCAGGT
>NZ_JABUZF010000093.1:0-3603 GCF_014897885.1 Halomonas sp. 3D7M
TGGCATTGGCCAGCTCAAAACGGGTTGGCATATCAATGTTCCTGTGCAGTGTTCTTATGATCAATGGGAAGAGGAGAGGCGCTCGGCGATCAGGGCTTCAAGATGCGCCTGATCCTCAGCAAAGCGGCGGATGCCCTCGGCCAGTTTGTCGTTGGCCATGGCATTCTGGTTATGCCCCCAACGAAACTCGGGTTCTCCAATTGGTGCCGGGCGCGCGCCCTGGCCGCCTTCCTCGGCAATCGCTCTGGTCACTTCCCCCTGGGTGCCTGCCAGCTCCTCCAGCAATGCAGGAGAAATCGTCAGTCGCGGGCAGCCTGCCAGCGCCAAAACCTGTCCTGTTGTGCGGAAACTTGCCCCCATCACCACGGTATCGTAGCCACCCTGGTTGACCCGTTGACAGACTCCGCTCACAAACTGTACGCCAGGGTCTTCCTCGGGGGAGTATTTCTGGCCGGTCTCCTTCTTGTGCCAGTCGGTGACCCGGCCCACAAAGGGCGAGACCAGAAAAACACCGGCATCAAAGCAGGCTTGGGCCTGGGCATCGCTGAATAGTAGTGTCAGGTTACACTGGATACCTTCACGCTCCAGCCGCTCGGCGGCGCGGATGCCTTCCCAGGTGGAGGCCAGCTTGATCAGCACACGATCTCGCCCTACGCCGCGCTGGTCGTAGTATTCGATCAACTCATGAGCTTTGCGGACACTGGCCTCCTCATCAAAGGAAAGGCGTGCCGCGACTTCCGTGGATACCCGCCCCGGCACCACCCTGGCAATTTCGCTGCCCATGGCAACGGCAAGCCGATCCACGGCCTGCTCGGCCTGAGCCTGGCGCCCACCACTCTGGGCTCGGAGTGCCGCCAGCTCCGTATCGATCAGCGGCTGGTAATCGGGGAGCTCGAACGCCTTGAGAATTAGAGAGGGGTTGGTGGTGGCATCCTGGGGCTTGTAGCGCCGTATAGCACTTAGGTCGCCTGTATCGGCGACGACCAGGGAATGGTGACGTAAGGAATCAAGCTGTGACATGCGGTCTCCAGTGCTTTGTATTTATGAACCGATGGTGATCAAATGATTGTGTATTTGATTGCTATTTGTCAAACAATCCTGACTTTGCAAGTGATTTTGAAGATAGACTAAAGGCTTATAAATGATAAAAAAAATCACTTTAATTTCAAAAAAATGATTAATTACAGTGTTTTATTTTTAATTAGTGCTTCGCGTTGAACGGTTCTATAACTTTTGCTGGTGATCGATCTCATGATCAGCATGTTTACAAATGCTCGCTTAGTGGTAGATTGGCTTTCATCGGTCAGTACGCAAGGCCGGGATTGACCCCCCTACAATTATTAATGGAGAGCATTCATGTCTGACGTCAACACGAAGCCTGCTTTAAAAGTCGCCATCGGAGGTGATGAGGCAGCCTTCGAGCTCAAGAAGGTCCTGGTCCTTCATTTGCGCGATCTTGGCTATCAGGTTGAGGATTTTGGTACTTTCAATGCGGAGCCTATTCTTTATCCTGACGTGGCCTTTGAAGTGGCGACGGCTATCCGGGAGGGGCGGTTTGATCGCGGTGTCCTGCTATGCGGCACTGGCATCGGTGTTGCCATGTCGGCCAATAAGGTGCCGGGAATTCGTGCCGCCCAAGCGCACGACACCTACTCTGCTGGCAAGGCGCGCACCAGCAATGATGCGCAGATTGTCACCCTAGGGGCTCGCGTCGTGGGGGCGGAGTTAGCCAAGGAGATCGTCACGACCTTCCTCGCTAAATCATTTGCTGGCGGAGCTTCGGCGTCGAAGGTGGAAAGAATCAAGGAGTATGAGTCGCGCCTAGATGGTGCAAGGCACTGACTCTCGTCAATCAACAACAATTATAGCTAGTCGGTGGCTAGCCCTATGGGCACCGGCTGGCCTTTAACTAAAGAGGCACGTTTCCATGACACGCTTGTTCAATGACCCTAGTGACTTCCCTGAAGAAGCCCGCCTCGGGCTGGTGGCCGCTCATCGCGACAGATTGATGGCTGTGCCTGGCGGGGTTGTGCGCAGTACTCGTAGCGAACCTGGCACAGTGGCGGTAGTGATTGGGGGAGGGGGTGGGCACTACCCGACCTTCGCTGGTCTGGTTGGGCAGGGTCTTGCCCATGGTGCTGTCATGGGTAATCTGTTCTGCTCGCCTTCGGCACAGCAGGTCTATTCAGTGGCCAAGGCGGCGAACAACGGCGGTGGCGTCTTGTTGACCTTTGGTAATTATGCAGGTGATGTTCTCCACTTTGGGGAGGCGCGCGAAAGATTGATTGCAGAAGGTATTTCCTGCGAAATTGTGACCATTACCGATGACGTGGCCAGCGCGCCACTCAGTGAAATCGACAGGCGGCGTGGCATTGCTGGCGATCTAACCGTTTTTAAGGTCGCCGCTGCGGCTGCCGAAGAGGGTGGCAATCTGGACGAGGTCGTGGCCGTAGCGCGCGAAGCTAATCATCGCACGCGCTCCTTCGGTGTTGCCTTCGATGGCTGTACCCTACCGGGTGCGAGCGACGCACTGTTTCACGTACCTGAAGGCAAGATGGCTATTGGTCTGGGTATTCATGGTGAGCCGGGGATTGATGAGGCTGATGTGCCAACTGCTAATGGGTTGGCGGAGATGCTGGTTGCCCGACTTCTCGATGAGCTGCCGGAGGGGGTGAGTATTGCGGGCGCCCGAGTGGCGCCGATCCTCAACGGGCTGGGTACCATCAAATATGAAGAGCTCTTCGTGGTTTATCGGCGCGTGGATGAGCTGCTGTGTGAAGCTGGATTGCGGATCGTCGAGCCAGATGTGGGAGAGCTGGTCACTAGCCTGGATATGGCGGGCGTGTCACTGACGTTGCTATGGCTTGATGACACTATGGAGCGACTTTGGGTGGCGCCAGCAGACGCGCCGGGTTACCGCAAGGGTAGTGTGAGGCGCGCCGAATCAATTGATGTGTCAGAAATGGAAATTGTGGCTCAGGATGAGATACCCGTTGCCAGTCAAGCCTCCAAAGAGTTGGCGGGCGGCGTGGTGGCGGCCCTTGAGGCGCTTGCCAAAACGGTTGATGAAAATGCCGAGATGCTTGGGCGTATTGATGCAGTCGCCGGTGATGGTGATCATGGTATCGGAATGCAGCGGGGCAGCAAAGCTTGCCTGGAGGCAGCCAGGCAAGCTCAAAGTGATGGCGCGGGTGCCGAAACCGTCCTGCGCTTGGCAGGCGCGCGCTGGGCTGACAAAGCGGGCGGCACCTCTGGAGCAATCTGGCGAGTGATCCTCACCTCGGTTGGCGAGGCTCTGGGCAACGAGTACCCGCTGGATGCAAGGCGCCTGGCAGCGGGAGTCTCGGCTGCCAGTGACAATGTCATGAGTTTCGGTAAGGCTAAGCTCGGTGATAAGACTCTGGTCGATGTGATAGTGCCGTTTTCAGATGCCCTGTCCGCATCGGTGGTATTAGGAGATGGGGTTGTTGTCGCCTGGGAGAAGGCATCTAGGCGGGCAGAAGAAGCTGCTGAGGCCACTGCTGAGCTGTTGCCTAAGGTCGGGCGCGCAAGGCCGCTGGCCGAGAAAAGCCTGGGCACCGTGGACGCCGGTGCCAAGTCACT
>NZ_JABUZF010000099.1:0-9366 GCF_014897885.1 Halomonas sp. 3D7M
ACGTCGTAGGATGAACGCTTACGCCACAACGTCTCTGTCAGCGGTTACTTGTGCCCAAAATTTGTTGTAATCAAAGTTCTTACCATACGCTTCCCGCACGGTGTAATAGACGTTTTGGATATCAACAAATATCGCAACTTTTGTCATTAGATATAATCTTTTTTGTCGTTAATGATGAAATCAATGTGATTCTTCGGCGAGCTGGCATAGTGTTTTTACTGCCGCTGGCTGGCGGCCCTTTTGCCAAGCAAGCATGAGATCCGTGGCTATTGGCAAGTCGTCTAATTCATAGGCGACAATGTCTTCGTCCCCGAGTGCCATGATGCTGGGCATAATCGCATACCCCATTCCCGTAGCAACCAAACTGCGAATAGTGATGTCATCGCGACATTCCTGAACAGTATTGGGTTCGAAGCCTACCTTCTGAAAGCATCTATCTAGCCGGTCGAAGCTGCCCGGCGTTGAGGTTCGGCTAAACCGAATGAATGGCGCGTCGTGAAAATCCTTAAGCGAGGTCGGGGTAGTCGCTATGAGAGGGTGGCATCGACTGGTGAAGACCGCCATACGAAAGCTGGCTAACGGATAGTAGTCTAGCCGTGGCTCATCTTCTCGTTCAATGAAGAGAATGCCGGCATCGAGCCGACCCGCCAGAATCGCCTCTGCCTGGGGGCCTGACAACATTGATTCTAGCGTTAACTGTGTTGAGGGGTAGCGTGAGCGAAATCTGCTGATGAGTGCTGTGATGCTGGGAATATAGGGATGTATGGTGCTAATCCCGAGCGAGAGACTTTCACGGTAACCATTGGCAATATCGCGTGTTTTCTTCGCGACACTTTCGAGTTCTGACAGTAGGCGCTGCCCATTGGCATATAGGTAATGCCCCGCTTGGGTCAAAGATACCCCTTTGCGGTCACGATAAAACAGGATTGCCCCGATATCGGCTTCAAGCTGATGTATCTGTCGCGTCAAGGCGGGCTGAGCGATCGGTATCTGCTTGGCTGCAGATGATATCGAACCCGCTTCGACCACCGCCAGGAAGTACCTTAGTTTTTTTGTGTCCATGTCCGCTCCCGGAGACGCCACGATGCGCGTCTCATTTCATACAGAAAATACAACTAAAGTCTCATCTCATAAAGGTATGACGCTATCGGGAAGAAGTATTTTATTCGCACTAAGCGTTACAACATACTCAAAACCAATCTGGTTAAGCGCATAACGGCGTACGCGACTCATGTTGCACAAGTATGCGTTCCTGCGGACGCCAGATGGCGCACTTCTCCCAGGCTTACCACTTTACAACAAGGTTTTACCTCTCATGACGTTATCAGCCATTGAGCTTGAGAAAATGATCACGTTTCGTCGGGAACTCCACCAGCACCCAGAGTTATCTGGCCAGGAGTCTATAACCGCTGAGCGTATTGCAATGATGCTACGTGGCTTGGGGGTAGATGAGGTGCATGAGAAGATAGGCGGCCACGGTGTGGTCGGCGTCATTAAAGGCGCCAGCACGGGGGCAATCGTTGGGCTTCGAGCCGATTTCGATGCTCTGCCACTCGAGGAGGCTAATCAGTTTTCGCATCGTTCCAGCCAGTCAAATGTAATGCATGCATGTGGGCATGACGGCCATACGGCAATGTTGATGGCTGCTGCTGCACAGTTGGTTAACCAGCGCCCGGCGCGGGGAAATGTCGTGTTGATTTTTCAACCCGCCGAGGAAATTGGTACTGGTGCTGAAGCGATGCTTGCGGAGGGGCTTCAGGAGAAATTCTCGCTTGATGCGATATTTGGACTACACAATTGGCCAGGTGTAGAGGCCGGGCGTTTTGTTATCCATGACGTCCCTCATATGGCATCAAGCGACGACTTTGAGGTGACGTTCCACTCCACCGGTGGACATGGGGCGATGCCTCATCTCACAACAGACCCCATCGTCGCGGCCAGCCTATTTACAACCGCTATTCAACAGATTGTCAGTCGTAATATTGACCCCCAAGACATCGCTGTTATCAGTCTGGGTAGCCTGCAAAGTGGCCATGCTAGCAATATTATTCCGGCGACTGCTCGGCTGACGGGTACCGCGCGCTGCTTTAAACCTGAGCTACGCAAACGTCTGGAGAGGCGAATTAGCGACGTGGCGGAAGGGGTTTCCAAGGCAACAGGGTGCGACGTCACACTCGACTACGTTCCTTCAACACCAGCGGTTGCCAATGACCGCGGTTGTGCCCAGCTGTGCCGCGATGTGGTGGTGCAGCGTTGGGGGCATGAACAGCTGGTAGAGCACCCAGTCAGCATGGGAGCTGATGATATGGGGGCTTTTCTTACCCATGTTCCAGGTGCCTATGCATGGATTGGCAATGGTTCAGGGCCACAAACACCAAAACTTCACCAGCCTGACTATGACTTTAACGATGCCATTCTGTCGATTGGAAGCGACTTCCTGACAAGTGTGGCAATGCAGTTTCTCGATAACCATCAATAAACTGGGGATACCCCATGACGTCTCTCGAAAAAACAATGACACACGAGAAGAGTTCACGACCAACATTTCGCTTCCCGCATATTTTTGTCGTGTTGTTTAGCTTTATCTGTCTCGCTGCTTTATCAACCCACTTTCTTCAGGCGGGTAGTTATGAGCGTATAGCCAATGAGCAAGGGCGTACGGTTGTAGTGCCAGACAGTTATGCGGCGGTGGAAGCGCAAGAAGCTGGCTGGTTAAGTCCGTTCATGGCGGTCTTTGAAGGGATGGGTGAAGGCAGTAGCATTATCTTCTTTATTTTTATCTCAGGCGGCGCGTTTGGCGTGCTGAAAGCAACCGGGGTACTACAAAAAGTCGTTGCCAGTATCAGTAATGCGCTTACTGGGCGTGATCTCATTCTTATCCCTTTACTGATGCTTTTATTTGCGATGGGAGGAGCAACCTTCGGGCTCGCAGAGGAAACAATTGCTTTTATCATTATCCTTGCACCGCTGCTGCGTATGCTGGGGTATGACTCTATTACGGCCGCAGCGGTACCTTTGGTAGGTGCTGGTGCCGGTTTCTCTGCAGCGTTTATGAATCCTTTTACCGTTGGCGTTGCCCAGGATATCGCTGAGCTCCCGATGTTTTCTGGAATGACTCTGCGGGCCTGTTACTGGCTAATATTCGTCAGTATCAGTATTGCTTTCGTCACTCGCTATGCGGCCAAAGTGAAAGCGCATCCCGAAGCGAGCCTTGTCTTTAATAATGACCGCCGCCAATTTGGTAAACCACAAGCCAATGAAGACCCAGGTGCATTATCGGCTGCCGATAAACTCGTNNGGCTGCCGATAAACTCGTCCTCGCTGCTTTCGTAGGCACCATTCTTGTTATTGCCTATGGCGTGATACGTCACGGCTGGTATATCGGTGAGATGTCTGGCGCCTTTCTCTTGATGGCTATTTTAATCGGTGCATTTGCGCGTATGAACCCGAATAAAATTGCCGACCACTTTGTTGAAGGCATTCAGGAAATTGCGATGGGGGCACTGGTAGTGGGCTTTGCCTTTGGCATCCTGGTGATTCTGAGAAATGGGGAAATCCTGGATACGATTCTTTATCATCTCGAAGGGCTGCTGAGCGGAATGCCCGCGGTGGTTACTGCGGTATGTATGTTTTTTGTTCAACTTGTCCTGAACTTCTTAGTCCCTTCTGGCAGTGGTCAAGCAGCACTGACCATGCCTTTGATGGTGCCTCTTGCGGATCTTGTGGGAGTCACCCGTCAGACGGCTGTCCTCGCGTTTCAGTTTGGTGATGGCATTTCCAATATTCTTACCCCAACGTCGGGATATTTCATGGCAGGGCTTGCGGTGGCAGGTGTGTCGTGGAGTAAGTGGATCAAATGGATACTTCCATTAGCGATTCTTCAACTGGGTATGGCAAGTCTGATGATTGCGCTGGCTCAGATCTTTTCCTGGACATAAATAAGGCATCAATAATGCGTATTAACAAAATCACGGTCTATGGTGTGCGTCTTCCGCTTAAACAACCATTTAAGATTGCCTATGACACTTATCACGATATCGCCAGCCTGATTGTCAGCATCGAGACTGCTTCTGGCCAGATTGGCTGGGGTGAGGCCGTGGTAGATCAGCATGTGTCGGGAGAAACGTATCTTGGCGCACGAGAAATCATAACCCGTGAGCTAGCGCCGTTACTAATGGGCGCCGACGCCAGTGATATTGCGCAATTCCATCATGCTGCCAACCGTAAAATTCGCCATAACCCCTCGGCGAAAGCAGCTCTCGATATTGCGCTTCACGACCTGGTGGCGCGTGAGTGCGGAAAGCCGCTTTATGCGCTGCTAGGTGGGCGTAGCCATACTAGATTGGAACTTCCATACGTTATCAGCATGTTAGCGCCGGAGGAGATGGCGCGTCAGGCGAAAGAGGCTGCTCGGCGCGGTTATCAGTCGATCAAAATCAAACTGGGAGATACGCCGGAACATGATGTTGAGCGGATTGCGCGGGTTAGAGAAGCACTAGATCGATCGATTGCGTTGCGCGTGGATGCCAATCAAGGGTGGAGTGCAAAGCAAGCACTTCAGGTCATTCGGCATGCAGCGCCCTATCAAGTGGATTGGTTTGAGCAACCCGTCGCTATGGAGAATCTCACCGCCATGGCCCGTGTGACGCAGTCAACTGATGCCATGATTATGGCTGATGAGCCTATTCATGGTGTTAAAGAAATGCTGGAGGTGATTCAACTAAACGCTGCTGACATGGTGAACATCAAGTTAATGAAATCCTCCGGCTTACGTCCTGCTATGGCGATGGCAGAGGTCGGAATGGCGGCGGATATACCCTGCCAGATCGGCTCTATGGTGGAGTCCTCGATCGCGACGCTCGCGGGTGCCCACCTAGCGCTGGCGCATCCCAATATTATTGCGAATGATCCCAATATTATTGCGAATGACTTGGTGGGACCTGCCATGATTGGGGAGGATGTTGCCCAGATGCCGGGAGATGAAACGCATATTGTGTTGGACGACTCACCTGGACTTGGCGTGACTATCGATAGGAGTCGAGTGCGGGATCTCAGCGAATTTGTCGACACCATTGACTAAATCAAGATGTACTCTCGGGTAGGAGTGACGTAAGAAGATGTTCTCTTCTTTGGTGCTTCTGCCCGGTAGTTATCAATGCTGTTATAAAATCTCAAGCGTATGAATATATAAACATATTAATAGCGTTAAGCTTTTAATAGGGGTTAAATGAGGTAATTGTTTGGCACAAAGCAATTGTTAGTTGTTTAGCTATAACATAGCAGTGCGTAGTATTGTGCCAGTATCAATCACTGAACTGGGTAATATGCTCTACAAAGCGTCGCACTTTGGCGAGTTCCCCCAAGTGTTCAGGGTAAACAAGGTAATAAGCACTCTCACTGAGCAGCCGATATGGCCAAGCGACTGTCAGTCGGCCACCTTCCAACTCTTCATCGACGGTAAAGTGAGGAACCAGTGCAACCCCACCGCCTGCCATTGCCGTTCGCACCAGCATAGGAAAGGTCTCGAAGCGGGTGCCATGATAGCTACGGTCAGTGATGATCTCTTGGTTTGCAAACCAATGGTGCCATGCGTCAGGGCGTGTCGAGAGGTGAAGTAGCGGTAGTTGTGTTAAGTCATCCACTGACTGGATGGGGTGCCGAGCGAGTAATTCAGGGGAAGCAACCGCGACCATATCCTCATCAACAAGCTTATGACAAGCAAGGCTTGGCCAACTGCCATGGCCATAAAACAGAGCAATATCGATATCTTGCTGCTCAAGATCGAAATCTTTTACGCGGTCATGAAACTCCAAACTAATGCCTGGATTGGCGGCTAGAAAGGTGGGCAACTTATTGGCCAACCAGCGGCTACCGAAGCTAGGTAAGGTGGCGATTTTAAGAACCTCGCTATTACCGCTGTAGGTCATTATCGCTTGCGTCGACATCTCAATTTGAGTGAGCACTTTGCGTACGTCACTTAAAAAAATGGCCCCTTCTGGGGTTAGCAGCAGGCTGCGTCGCACGCGACGAAATAGCTTGTGTTGCAAGGTGGCTTCAAGGTGCGCGACTTGTTTGCTGACAGCACTTTGGGTGAGGTTTAGCTCATCTGCTGCGCGAGTAAAACTCATATGGCGTGCGGCTGCTTCAAAGCATTGCATAGCCGCCGTAGAAGGAAGATTGCGTGATGCCAAACCTGGCGCTCCTGATGACCTGAAAGCCGCCCCGGCGACTAAGCGCCGGGGGGAAGCTAGGTTTTTATAGTGGCTCATTGGGCGAGCGTTGCAGCCTCCTGGGATTTATCAGGTCGGCGCGATTGAAGCCAGCCCACTGTCACCATGGCAAGCAAGCCTAAGCCGCTGGTTAGCAACTCGGGAACCACCATGGCAAGCCCTGCGACTAACAGTACCAGACGCTCCCCGAAGAAGGAATCACGTACAAAGTAACCGAGTAGTGCGCTGCTGACGCCCATAATCCCTACGAGTGAAAAGAACAGCGCGCTTAACAGTCCCAGCAGCGTAGGTTCGACTAATACCAGCATAGGATTATAAATGAAGGCATAAGGAATAATAAACGCACCAATCGCCAATTTAACCGCCGTAAAGCCAGTCTTCATGGGGTTGGCTTGTGCAATGCCTGCGCCCGCAAACGCGGCTAAACACACGGGAGGCGTAATATCGGCGATGATGCCGAAATAAAAGACAAACAAATGCACTGCCATTGGCGGAAGGCCGAACTCATTAATCAGTGCTGGTGCGGCAATGGTGGCAGTGACCACATAGTTTGCTGTGGTGGGTAACCCCATGCCCAAGACAATACAGGCAATCATCGTGAACAACAGCGCAAGTATCAAAACGCCATCCGCTAAGCTAATAATGCCAGCAGCAAATTTTGACCCCATGCCTGTCATGCCTACCACGCCAGCGATAATGCCTGCGCAAGCGACCGCTGCGATCACTGGCAGTGCCACGCGCGCCCCTTTTTCAAAAATAACCAATATATCTTTTAACGAAGGGCGTGTTTCTTTGCGCGCCAAACTGACAGCGAACGCACATGCGATACCCAGTAGCGCTGCTCGTTGAGCGGTAAAGCCAACGCTAATAGTCGTAATAATGACCAGCAAAGGCAGCAGCATGTAGCCTTTTGACAGTATCAGCTTACGCTTGCTGGGCAATTGATCTTTAGGAAGGCCGAGAATGCGATGACGTTTGGCTTCGAAATGCACCCCGATAAAAATACCCGCAAAATAGAGAATGGCGGGAATCAGCGCCGAAAACATGATTTCGCGGTAAGAGACGCCCACGTACTCCACCATGATAAAAGCCGCAGCACCCATTAAGGGCGGCATGATCTGCCCGCCGGTAGAGGCTGATGCTTCGACTGCTCCTGCTACTTCGGGCTTGAAGCGGGCATTTTTCATCATAGGAATGGTGAAAGAGCCAGAAGCCACGGTGTTGCCGATAGAGCTTCCCGAAATCATCCCCTGAAGCGAACTTGCTATAACGGCGGCTTTACCGGCACCACCCGTAAAGCGCCCGGTTAACGCAAAGGCTAAGTCATTAAAGAATCGGCCGACGCCGGTATGCATCAGAACAACGCCGAAAAACAAGAACAAGAAGATAAAGCGCGCCGATATTTGCAGGGGCGTGCCAAAAACGCCGCTTTCCCTAAACCATAAGTAGGGAGACACCTGCTCAAGAGAGAAGCCCGGATGAGAAAGCAAAGGGCTGGGGATCAAGTTGCCAAACAGCGCATAGAGAATTGCCAACGTAGCCATGACAACAATTGGCATACCAACAGTACGGCGAGTTGCTTCTAGTACAAACAGCACGCCGAGTGCGGCAATTGTTAGGTCAAAGGCTGAATAGCCCGTAACCCTTGCACGCAGGACTTCTTCATAAAACAGGATTTTATAGTAGGCGGCAAAGGTGGCTACGAAGGCGAGTATTACGTCGTACCACGGCACGCCATTACGCCTGCCCGCACCGCGCGTTGCAGGGAATAAGATAAAGATCATCCCCAAGGCAAGCCCTAAGTGGACAGCGCCTTGCTGCTGTGACGGGAGCGTACCAAAATAAGCGGTATAGAGATGAAAGCACGTCAGTGATACACCCATGAGGGTGATCATCCAGCCCCACTTGCCTAGCTGTAGTGCAGAGCGTACTTGTGACTCACGATCATACTTTTCTAAAAGCGCCGCTTCGTCAGGAGTTTTTTTTTATCCACGATTAAACCTCATACATATAACGCCGCTGGCTTAGCCAGCGGCGAAAAGGGAACATCAATCAGTTAGATCACTTAGGCTGTCAATATTGGAGCGTTCACGGGTGATAATCTGAATGACTTCAGGGTAGATGTGCCCGATAAAGGCGACGTTATCAATCGCGCCACTTTCGAACTCTCCGCGTCCGGCAACGGCATCTTGTGCCGGTGCGTGTACGGTCATCCCGAGATCCATACCGTTATCACGAATGCTCACTAAGTTTTCGATTGAAGCGCCAGTTTCAATATTGGTGAAGTTATGGTTTTCCAGGTAACGGTTCCAAATGGTGGCCATCTCACCGCCTAGTGGGTAGTAAGTGCCGCCTTGGCTACCGGTACCTAAAATAAACTCTTCTTTGGCTTCAGTTTCGCCAAGCTCCGCAACCGGGTTATTTACGGTGAGGCCTTGCTCTTCGTAATATTTTTTAGCACCGGGGTGAATGGGGAGACCTTCTGAACCATTGAGTGCATTTTCAAGGGTAATGAACGCAGATTGAGAGTGCGTGTTTTCTTCAGCATGTTCATGCATTAAACGCGCGAGTTCATAACCCAGGTCTTCATCAATAGTATTTGTGTTGCCAACTAAAATGGCATAAGCCGTAATAGTATTTACATCTTCATTTTGAAAAGCATAACTATTAGCGGGAATCGTAAAGCGCTTATAGGCACTATTCTCTTCAATATAGTCAATAGCGTCATCGCTTAAACTAATTAGGCGTGCATCACCACTTGAGGCTTGTAAGTTCTCGATGCTGCCAGAAGGTAGACCAAGAATGCCGATAGAAATATCGATGTTGCCATCTTGCACACCATCGAGTGCAGCACCAAAGCCTTCTTGATAGGTCTTGTACTTATCGCTACCAATACCGTAGGCATCAAAAAGTAGTTGGGAAACGCCTTGAGTGGTGCTGGCAGGGGGGCCAATAGCAATATTAGGTTTGCTGTCGCCACCACAACCTGCCAACAGAAGAGTCGCGCCTACGCCGCATAGCACTTTTGGTGACAGTACTTTAGAAGTAATGTTTTTCATGTTAACTCCTGCTAATTAAATTATTTATAATAAAATTCTGCTTAGCAATTCTCGCAAGCCGACCGTCTGGGGATCGG
>NZ_JABUZF010000005.1:0-619 GCF_014897885.1 Halomonas sp. 3D7M
GGGTCAACGACCCGCTCCATGAGCGAGGCTGACTCCGCTTTCGTCCACGATAACGACGCCGGGACCGTCTCGACGCCCACCGGCTGGGGCGCGGAGTTCTGCTCCTGCCCCTCTGGGTGAGTGACGGTATTAGCGTCATGGTCTGTCTTCATGATCGATCCTCGAGACGTTATCGCCTACTCGCGGTTCTTCATGTTCGGCCCTTGGTGCCGTAGTGAACCGGCACTTACTATGGCCTCGGCTGACGTCTGGTAACCCATCCCGTCGCCTCTCGACGCCGGTAGCACTGTGGCAGATCACCAGACCTCCCAGGGTAAGACGCGCGACCTTCCCGCTTATGCCTGTCGGATCTACGTCATGGCGTTCCGTGCAAGTACCGGGCTTTGATGATTCGTGCCACCTCACCCCGCCATAACGCCTCGTATCCGCTTCCTGTTCGTCAGGCCAGCGTTTTGCCTCGGGCTGCCTTCAGATTCTCCCTCGCGGGAGACACCCTTGCCGTCGGCTAGCACTTCCCCTTGCCGGGCGTGCAGGGGACTTTCACCCCCAAGTCATCCTGAGGCA
Source organism: Halomonas sp. 3D7M (assembly GCF_014897885.1). Classification (NCBI taxonomy): domain Bacteria; kingdom Pseudomonadati; phylum Pseudomonadota; class Gammaproteobacteria; order Oceanospirillales; family Halomonadaceae; genus Halomonas; species Halomonas sp. 3D7M. The sequence goes on from NZ_JABUZF010000005.1 coordinate 565, forward strand.
CCACCCTCAGGAATAGCGCCTGTTAAGGCGCTGCGCGCCATGCCTGGCGCACCAT
>NZ_JABUZF010000103.1:0-10401 GCF_014897885.1 Halomonas sp. 3D7M
AGTTAAAAGCTCGGTTGTGCTGCTTCGTCACGATGGCCGTGAAGCAAAATTAATGCACGACAGGAGGGCAACTTATGGATACGCCTGGATAAAGATTAATGATGATGGTTCGGAATGTGAGGTTTTATGCTCTGAGCTTGAGTTTATAGCCGTAATCCCCGTTTAATTTCGTGCGCACGAAAAGTGCTCGGTTAGTGAGCACTTTTCTGGATGAGTGTTAAAGACTATTAAATATTATGCTGGAAAGTGAATAATCGTTTATTTATAGCGAATGTCTTACACCGTGTAAGACATTCGCTATAGTTAAGCCTAAATTTATTTGTTAAAATATAAAATCACTAACACCACCTTATAGTGCTTGGTTTAATAATATGATTGATATTTCTTTAGTTGAAGAATGCGCACCGTTAGTTCACCCAGCTACTATGCAAACGCTAGTGAAAAACGAATCGAGCGGCAATCCTTATGCTATAGGTGTTGTTGATTTAGAGCTTGTTAATCAGCCTCAATCGAAAACCGAAGCAATCGACGCCGCTAAAAATTTAATGGATCAGGGGTATAACGTTAGCTTAGGGCTTGGGCAAATAAATATGCACAACTTTGAAGCATTGGGGCTGACTGTAGAAACAGCTTTTGAACCCTGTGAAAATTTAAGAGCCAGCAGTGAGGTTCTAAATAACTGCTTCGATAGAGCTTTAGATAGTTATGAAAAGCAGCAAGAAGCTTTGCGTGCGGCTTTAAGTTGCTATTACAGCAATAATTTTACACGTGGGTTTCAGCCTGACGATAGCAACGGCAATAGCTATATTGAACGTTTCTTGATTAATCGCCAGAAAATTCCATCTGAGTTTTACGCATCGGCGTCTGGTGAATATCAGGTTCCGGATTTTATAACTAATTTCACACAGGAGGTGGGCCTAGAGACAACAGACAATCAGGAAGTAGAACTACGAGCGGTTGAAGACACCGTTCCCCACGACGACGGGCCGTTGTGGGATGTATTTAACGAACTCTCTAGCTAAAGGATTTTTGAAATGAAAATGATTAATAGCAATACAGTTGGCATTGGTTTTTTTGCTTTAATGTTGGTGCTTTTTCCAGCTATCGGATTTGCTGCAGCAGGTGGGTTAGCCGCTGCAACTAACGCGCTTGAGGGTTTCAGGGCTTGGGCCTACGGTTTTTTGGCCGTAGTGGTGCTGGTCTACATGCTATATAAAGTGATGTTGGCGTTTTTGGAAAAGGGCACTTGGGGGGATGTTGCCCAATCATTGGGTTTTGTTGCTATCGCTGGTGGAATCATCCTCGCAGGTGAGTTTATGTGGGCAATTTGGGGTTCTTAAAACACATAAACAACAATAGGGATTGGGGATTTTGAGCAATGAGCGATTCAGAAAAAGAGATTCGTTACGTAACTTTCAATGGGGCAGGGCATACACCATTATTTTTTGGTGTACCTCTCATGCTAGCGCTATCACTCATGGGTTCGCTCATTGCCTCATTTTTCATTTTCGTAATGATTTTGAAATGGGTTTTGTTTGGCCTCTGCATTATGTCTGTGCTGCTGTTGTTTTTTGTTTGGGCACATCTTGAATGCGCAATTGAAACCCGTGCTATGGAAATCAGAATGCTAGAACTGAGGGGGGCTTTAATTAAACTTTTACGCGGTGTAAAAGTTATTGAAGTTACCAGTATGAAACAAACTCATAAAAAGGAGATTGAAAATGCTGAAAGGTTCATCAAGCGCCATAGCACTAAGTGAACATTCCCCGCAATATCGTTATCATGTTGCCGATAATGTGGTTGCCCTTGATAAAGAGCGGTTAATGGGCGTTTTACAGTTTGATGGAATGCCATTCAACACAGTTGAGACGGAAGTGTTAACCCGTTTTTCTAATAGGCAGACGCGTGTTTTAAATGAGATGGGCAAGATCAATGGCCCCCGTTTGTCAGTCGTGTGCCATACAGTCAAGCGCCGTGTAGATGTTAAAGGTGCTTACTTTTTTGATAATGAATTTCTTGATGATTTTAATTCACTTTACGCCAGTAGGTTTAAAGGTGGCTCCTTCTTTCAAACACGTTATTATTTTAGCATTGTGTTCAAATACAAAGGCGATCTAGATGCGGGCATTAAGGAAGTTCAGCAACTGCTCAGCTTTATTGAGTCTAGTTTGAGTGAATTTTCTCCTCGGACACTAGGTGTCAAAATAAATGTTCACGGCGTAAATTTAAGCGAAATAGGTTCTTTTTTATCTTTCTTGGCATCGGGTGACGATGCCGAAGTTCCATTATCCAGCCAATATATTGTTGATCTAATTGATCAAGGTTCGGTGTATCTAGGCTTTGATTTTGCTGAGTTTCGTCCGAGTTCGGGTAAAATGCGTTATGGTGCTATGTATGACCTACGATCACATCCAACAGAAGGCAAGATGGGCCAGTGGAACTTTCTTCTAAAAGAGCCTTGTGAGTTTATTTTTAGTCAATCTTTTAGTTTTTGGCCTAGCCATACAACACTGAAAATGCTTGATAGTAAAAGTAACAAGCTAAAATCAAGCTCAAACACACCTGATCATTTAGTTGATGAACTAAATGCTGCTAAGCCTTTTGTATCGTCAGGTGAGCTTGTTTTTGGAGAACATCAAGGCGCATTAATTGTATTTGGCGACACACCATCTAAAACGCTTGACGCTGCAAATAATTTAGTTGCTAATTTTTCCGGTTCTGGTGATACCTCATTTAGGCGCGCAACCGCGTCTGCAATCTTTACCTATTTATCTATTTTTCCTGGCTCAAAATACAAATCGTTTAAAGAACCCAAAACGACACGGAATTTAGCGTGTGGTTTCTCACTGCATACGTACCCATCTGGTAAAGCAACGGGTAATCCAATCGGTGATGGAAGTGCCATTTTGCCGCTTGAAACCGACGATGGGAGTATATTTTTTTACAATACGCATGTAACCCCTATAGGCGTTGATAATCGTGGCGATGCAGAGCCAGGTCATGTTCTCAGTTTGGGGATGACAGGGGCTGGTAAAACAACTCTTGAAGCGGTAATTGTCAATTACATGAGCCGCTTTGATCCGGCTATTTTTGCAATTGACTATAACAAGTCGATGATTAACAACATCCGTGGGCCTCTACGTGGCGTCTATTTCAGGATTGAACCTGGCATTGATTCTGGTATCAACCCTTTCCAGTGGCCTGATTCGCCGTCTCACCGTGACTTTCTCTATCAGCTAGTCGAATTATTGGCAGGACATAATACATCGGCTGAAGAGAAGTCTCAGATTAAAATGGCTGTTGATACGGTGATGGATTTTGATGAATCACAGGATCGTCGGTTAAGCCATGTGCATGCAAACATTCCTGAAAGGGGTGGGAACGGGTTACGTGAACGACTAGCGCAGTGGGTGCATAGCACACAGGGCCGTCATGCCTGGGCACTGGATAGTGCTACTAATAAATTCAATCCGTTGGAAATGTTTAGAGTTGGGTTTGATGCAACTCCGCTCCTCGTTGAAAAAAACCCAGTGACAGAGCCATTGCTAGCAACATTGTTTCAAATGAAAAATATGATGCAGCAAGCTCGAAAGGGGCAACCTCTTATTACGATGGTTGCAGAGTTTTGGGCACCTGCTAACTATCCGATGACGGCTAATGAAATTAAAAAGATTTTGAAAGCGGGTCGTTTGAAGGGCGAGATTTGCATGCTGAGTTCACAATCTCCAGAAAGCGCTTTGAGTTGTCTTATTGTTGACGACATTGTTCAGCAGACCCCAACAAAAAATTTACTTCCTAACGTTGATGCAAACTGGGAGGGATATCAAAAACTGGGTGTTTCTAGAAAAGATTTTGATGAACTTTTGCTTTTAGGAAAAGACTCTAGAAAGTTCATCATTAAACAGGGTCGAAACTCTGCAATTGCTTCCATTAATCTTAGTGGTTTTGATGAGTTTATGCCCATTATTTCATCGTCTGATAGTTCTATTGAAGAAGTTGATAAACTGATAACTGAACTTGGGAATGATGACCCTGATGTGTGGTTGCCCGTTTTCCGTGAGCGTATACGGGAGAAAAATAAATTAAAAGGAGAGGTCGCATGAAAAAAATTAGTCGTTTAGTGACAGGTGTTTGTGCATGTCTTTTGTCATTTTCAGTTCATGCAACGGGTATTCCTACGTTTGATGCGTCAACGTTTGCGCAAATGACGGCACAAATTTTGGAAACAAAAAGAATATTGGAAAATGCAAAAGATCAGCTAGAAAGCATGACGGGTAATGACAATATTGGCCGTATGTTATATGACTCTGAACTATTTACGTATATTCCTGAGTCTGGTGAGTGGTCAGATATCCTTGATTACGATGTTTCAGCTCTTGCGGAAAAATACGAATTAATATCGGACGACCCAGCTAAAGAGGAATACTACGAAAAAGAGTTAACTGCAATGCTTGCAGCAGAACGCTCGTATCGCGCACAAACCCAGCGGTTAGCAAATATTGAAGCGCTAATGGATAGGGCTAATGTAGTTGATACACCTCAACAGCGTGAGGATCTGGCAAATGCCATTGCTATTGAGCAAGCCGCAATTCAGTTAGAACAGAACCGTATGGTCGCCCTTGAAAATACAATGGTGCGTGATCGCGAGTTAAGAGAAAGTCAGGCAGTCAAAAAAATAGCTGACATTTTCTCTGCTGATCCTGAGCCCTGAGTAAAGGTGATTTATGGAAATTGAAATTGCAGGGCTGTTCTTTGATTGGATTGACGACACTATGTTACCCCTCCTGGGTGGAGGAGTGGCCGATTTAGTTACTATTGTTACTGCGGTAGCTGGCCCTGCCGTAGTGCTTTATTTTGTTGTGTGGGCAATTCGGCAAATCAATGAAGAGCGTCCTTATACAGAACTAATTTGGGAGTTCTTCAGATTATCCGCGATAATGTCGTTCGGGCTTAATGCTGGTTTTTTTACGGGAACAGTTTTACCCCTACTAACCTCGGCTCCTGAAGCTGTGGCAGGTGCCTTCAGTGGCGGGGCAGGTACTACGGCTAATGTTCTGGATGGGATGCTAACGAACATTAGCGAGACTATTAGCAAAATGTGGGAAAATGCCAGTTTTGTTAAGTGGAATGGCGTTGATATAAACACATTTATGAACGTCGTAAGAGCATCAATTGTTATTGGTGTTATGGGGGGGATTTATGTTGCCATATCTCTGCTTGTTCTATTTGTAGCTAAATTAGTTGTGAGTGTTATTTTAGCGCTTGGCCCTATCTTTGTTGTTTGTGCTTTTTTCAAGTCAACAAGGAATTATTTTTCACTATGGGTTAATCAGCTAGTTAACTACATGCTCTTGTTTGCTTTATTTTCGATGCTGTTTTCACTACAACAGGCATTGATTAGTGACATAGTGATTTTAGACTCCGAAGATTTATCATTACCTGATCATAAGGTGTTGATAATCTTTGTTGTCTATCTTGTGTCAATAGGCACAATTACTGTCATACCTACATTGGCATCATCCTTATCAGGAGGGGTCGGCCTGAATGGTGTTGTCGGTAGTACAGCAGGGGCAGCTAGTGCGCTTTTAGGAAAGCCTGCAATGTTTTTTGCTAGAAATAGAAATACTGGGTCTTTAGGAAATAATAAGATTTCACCTAACCGCCGTTTGGGCTAATTTAATATTTAGTAAGGAGATAAAATTATGTTCCCTCAGAATAAATCAAAGCTTTTTCTAGGAAGTCTTTTTGCCTTAACGGTAGCATTCCTTCCTGGTTGCAAAGAAAATTCAACCGACAATTTTCTTGGGAAATGGGAAGCAGAAGAATTTCATGAAGGCTCTGATTATACGAGAACCACACACGTTTTATTAGATATAACTACTAACGACATTGATGATTACTTGCATATAAATGAAATTGAAAATACTTCAATGCGGTACGAGGAAGGTTCCACTAAGGCGCGTGTATATGGCGATAGCGATACACAGAATGAAGACGAATACTCTTTAAAAGTATCTTCAGAAAATACATTGAGCAATACGCATGATGCTTCAGATGTTCGTATTATTTATAAGCCTGAAGAAGATGTGTTGGTGCAAAAAGGAGTTCCTTTGAAACGCGGAGAAATGACTTACACCCGAATAAGTGAGTGATTTTTTCGTGCGCACGAATTTTTAAGGTATTTTTCTGATAGTTTCTGATAGCGAGATAAAAATGAAAAAAGTAGTAGCAGTATTTTTAATCTTTCTAGTTTCAGGGTGTGCAACGAAAGCACCGCCCCCGCCTGATCCAGTTGGTGAAGTTTCACCGATTAATGTTCACCATCCCGTAACTGGTGAGGTTTTAAATTATGCTGGGTCTTAAAAAAAAATCTTCTTTAAATATACAGAGAGCGCATTTCGAAGAAAACAAGTGTGAAGAAAAAAGCGGTAATAACCCTTTGGCGAAAAAAGAAGCAAAGCGCTTAATTGAACAAACAAAGAAGCTTGAAAAATCAGAAGCTGATAAACACCGTAAACTTGCTAAGTTTGCTATTTTTTTCGCGTGTTTTTTTGGCTTGGCAACAATTGCAATGGCAGTTGCCATTGCTTTTATGATGCCGTTAAAAAGCGTGGAACCCTATGTAATACGTACTGATAACACCAGCGGATACGTTGAAGTGGCAACGCCACTTACTGGAAATCGTGGTATATCAGAGCAAGAAGCTGTAACGCGTCACTTTGTTGCGCAATACGTTCTAGCTCGAGAGTCATACGATTGGTTTATGATTCGCCATAATTACGACCGCGTTAAAGCACTATCTTCAGACCGTATTTTTTCGGCTTATGATCGTGTTATACGTTCTGAAAATTCTGCGTTAGAGATTTTGGGAGAAAAGAAACGAGCTGAAGTCACAATAACAAACATTACTTTTGTTGGAGACGTAGCCCAGGTTCGTTTTAATAAAAAAATTACTAATGTAGATGGTAGCTCTGATTACGGTGTTCCGGCCAGAAACTGGATTGCCACGATCAGCTATGACTATCCGAACGAAGAAAAGACGTATTCTGAACGATTATTGAACCCACTTAATTTCAAAGTCGTGGGCTATAATGTTGACCCAGAAAGCGGGGTGGAAGAATGATTAAAGCGCCTGTTTTCTTAATGCTATCGTTATTGGCTCTGCCTTTGATTAGTTCGGCTGCTACGTCACCTTATGGCACGGAGTTTGATTCGCGGGTGCAAGACGTGATGTATAATCCTGACGACGTGGTTTCTATTCATGTTGCGCCTGGATCTTCTACATTGATACAGCTGGAGGAAGGGGAAACCCTGGAAGCGCCGCAAGCGGGTCTAGGGATAGGCGACGCACAAGCATGGTCAATTGGTGTTCGTGGCAATAATATTTTCATGAAACCACGAGCCAACAGCCCTGATACTAATATTACGCTAGTAACGAATCGGCGTACTTATGCGTTAGCGCTAGAATCATCACCAACCCCATCTAAAACAGCGTACATCGTTCGATTTATTTATCCCGAGCCACCACAGGCTTTTGAGCCTAGTTCTGATAAGCCATTGGCTTGCACGAACACGAATGGCACTGTGAATGTTAATTATTCTGCTTGGGGCGATGAAAGCTTATTACCACACGCGGCTTGGGATGATGGGCGTTTTACTTGTTTCCGTTATCCGTTCAGCAAAGACCTCCCATCAATTTATCGTGTTACGCCAACGGGGGAAGAAGTTCTAACAAATATGCACACAGAAGACGATGTTATTGTTATTCATGGTGTTGCGGAAGAATACCGCTTCCGGCTTGGTGATGAGGTACTAGGAGTTAAAACGGAAAGCTTAAAAAGAGCAACATTTAATTACGATAACAGCACCATCGGCGGAGAGCGGAGGGTTACAAAATGAGTCAATACCATATTTCCGATGACGATGATGATGTAATCAATACCTCAGCCTCAGACCCTGCTGTTGAAGATCGGGGAGATATTCAAGCAGATATACCCGTAAAGCGGAAAAAAAATAAGATAGCCATAGCTTTATTTGTTTTTATTATTGGCATTATTGCTATTGCAGGTTTTGGTTATTTTATTGTTAGTAACTTTCTTATGAAGTCTGAGGTTGTTGCTGAACCTGATCCCACGCTTGAACGTGAAGTATCGGACGGCCCAGGACTCATTACCTATCAAGAGGAATTAAGGGAAGCCCAGCGTCGAGCGGAAGAACGCCGACTAGCAGAACAACGTGAGGCGGAGCGTTTAGAAGCCGAACGTATGCGTAGAGAGCTGGAAGCTCAGGCGCGTGCTGATGCGGTTGTTCCTATGCCCCCAGCGGCAGAGGCAAGGGGGCAAACGGCTCTTAACGTTCAAGATGAGCCTGATCCGAACGCCCCAGAATTTCGCCGTCTTGAAGGAGACGTTTTAATAGGTGTTGGTGGTGGGGGGAGTATCGGTCAAACCTCTGGTGGGGAAGGATTTGGGCAACCAAGTGAAGGTCTACTAGGCACAGGAGGTGCAGGAAGTGCAGGAAGTGCAGGAAGTGGCCGTAACGGCGTAACCGCGATGCTGCAAGGGGGGGCTTATACTCCTGGTGCTGCATGGAAGCAACGGGGCTTGGGCTTAATGCTGCGTAGAGGTACAAATATCCCTTGTGTGCTGCAAAATCGCGTTGTGAGTACGTACCCCTCGCTTTCGTCTTGTGTTGTTACACGTGACGTTTATAGCGCTGACGGATCGCGTGTATTGATCGAACGTAATAGCGTTGCATACGGCGAGCAAAGCCTGACATTAACTCAAGGCCAAGCGCGGCTCTTTATGACCTGGAATGAAATTGACACGGCGGGCGGTATCCGTGTGCGTCTTGACTCGCTCGCGACGGATAGCTTAGGCGCGTCTGGTGTTGACGCCTTTATTGACAATCATTTTTGGGATCGGTTTGGCGGTGCAATTATGCTGTCATTAATTGATGACGGTTTAGAAGTCTTAGCTAATAGATTAAGTGACCAGAACCAACAAATAGGAACGAATTTTAGTTCGTCAACTAATAACGTGAAAAACATGGCTGAAATAGCTCTTGAACAGTCAATTAATATTCCACCGACTGGTTACGTCAATCAAGGCGAGTTGTTAAATATTCGTGTGGCGCGAGATGTTGACTTTTCTTCTGTTTATACTGTCAAGGGGGTGCATCAATGATTGACCGTACCGTCACGTCGCGTAATTTGCTGCGCAAAATGGGCATTACGGAATTGCTAGAAACACCTGGTATTACTGAAGTTGCTATTAATAAACCAGGTGAAATATGGTCTGAAGTAAAAGGCTGTTGGGAGCGTCACTATAATAATAATGTAACTCAAGATAGTTTTTTACAACTTGCTAACTCGTTGGCTATCTTGAATAACAACGAAGTTTCCCGAGAAAATCCTATTTGCTCTGTTACGCTCCCCTCTGGGGAGCGTGGCTGGATTATCGCCCCTCCCGCCTGCGCGTCTTTTAATTGCTCTATTACTATTCGTAAGCCGTCAACCTGTCGATTTACGCTACAGGATTACCGGACGACAGGGAGGTTTGACAACGCCTTTGTTGCTTCCGCTGAAGCGTCTTATCTTGAGCCTTATCAGGTTGCTATCAAAGATGCTATTAATGCCGGTGATATTGAAACCATGTGCCGCCTCGCAGTTGATCATAAGTTGAATGTTGTCTGCGGTGGTGGCACAGGATCGGGTAAAACCACGTTCATGAAAACACTGGCTGACCTTTATCCGGCGTCGCGTCGGTATATCACGATTGAAGATAGTTTGGAGCTAGATTTGCCAGAGCATCCGAACCATGTACGTTTGCTTTACCGTGATGGCACCAAAATTACCCCCAAAAAACTAATTGAATCGTGTATGCGGATGAAACCAGATCATGTCTTTCTGACTGAGATTAAAGGTGATGAAGCCTGGGGGTATCTTGAATTACTGAACACTGGCCATCGTGGCTCTATTACGTCAGCTCATTTTAATGATGCAAAATCATGCCATGCTCGTTTAGCTGATCTTGTTAAACAATCGCCCATTGGTATGACGCTAGATTATTCGTTTATTCTTGAGACAGTAAGAAAAACAATTGATTTAGTTCTTTTTTGGCGGGGTACTTATCTCGAAGGTATTTATTATAACCCTGAAGGTCAAAAAAAATTGTTAATGGGTGAAGCTTACGATGGGTAAAAAAATTGGCGTTGTTTTTGTTTTTTTATTGATACTTACGTTGCTGGCTGTTGCAGGGCAATTTGCAGCTGGTATTTTATTGTTTAAGTTGCTTAACCTCCCTATTGAAGATGTATCTTTCTGGACATATCGAGTCTATATGTCGGTATATGGGTTTGATTCTGTACTTTTAAAACCCCTTGCCGCCGCTACGGCGGGGG
>NZ_JABUZF010000103.1:10410-22000 GCF_014897885.1 Halomonas sp. 3D7M
CCGCCGCTACGGCGGTGGCGGTTTTGTTACCGATGGCTCCTTTAGCTATTGTTATCGCGGCATTAGTATCTAAAGATAACATGATGAAAAAATTGCACGGTGAAGCCGCATTTGCAAAAAAATCAGACCTTGAGAGAAAAAAACTAATCTATAAGCCAGGGGCGTATGGAAAAGATAAAAATTACAAGCATCCACCTGTATTGCTCGGAAAGATTGGAGATAAGTTTATAGCTGATTACAGTCAGCTATATACATCATTTGCGGCGGCCCCTGGTGCGGGTAAAGGCGTGGGGTTTGTTATTCCTAATTTGTTGCAATATCCTGAATCCTGCGTCGTGAATGATCCTAAGCTCGAAAACTGGGAAATTACAGCGGGATACCGTGAGTCGGTGTTAGGACAGAAGTGCTTTTTATTCAGTCCTGATGCTGAAGCATCCAGCGGCTACCTTAGCCATTGTTGGAATCCGTTGGATTATGTAGATCAATCGCCGCGTGAGATGCTGAGTAGCATTAAGATTATTACAAGTATTTTAATACCGACGCCTAGCGGTGAAAATCAATCCTTTTTTATCTCTGCACAAGACTTAGTTAACGGCATCATCATGTATTTGATGGAAACCGAGGGCGAAGCGCGCACAATGACGCGGGTGCTACAAATTATACGCCACCCTGACGGCCTAGAAGCTTTTATTCAGGACATGGTTCAGTCTCGTCAGAAAAGCGGTAAACCATTAAGTGATAGTTGCAAAGAATTATTACTATCGTTTGCTAACAATGAAAATCCTCGCGGGCGTGACTCAACAAAAGGGATCGCTGGAACCTACCTTAGTGTGTTTGATGCAGAAGTCGTGTCAAAAGCAACAAGTAAAAGTGATTTTGATTTTCGTGATTTACGAAAGCGTAAAATGACCATCTATGTTGGGGTTCGTCCTCCTAGTATGGGGAAATTTCAACGACTCCTTAATTTGTTTTTCTCACAGTGTATTATTGTTAACACGCAAACGCTTCCCGAAAGCGCCCCAAAAGATGACCCTTTGCCTTATCAGTGCTTGATGTTAATAGACGAATTTCCAGCGTTAGGGACGATTGACATAATTCGTGTATCGTCGGGCTATACCCGTGGTTATAACATGCGGTACGCACTTATTTTTCAGAATAAGTCTCAATTAGCAGCAAAAGAAAGTTATGGGCCGGAGGGTTCCGGTGCGTTACTGGAAACCATGCATAATCAAATTGTGCTAGGTGGTGTTAGCACAAAAGAAGCAGAAGGGTATAGTAAAGATATTGGCGATATAACACTTAGAAACCGCCCCGTTTCAAAAAACTCAGGTAAAGGTGGTGGTAGCCGTTCTGTAAGTGATTGGCAGTTTCATAAGCGTCCATTAATGTTACCGCAAGAAATAACAAACATGCCTGACAAAAAATGTTTGATATTTAAAAAAGGCGTTCTTCCTATTCATGCTGATAAAATTTTCTGGTATAAAGAAAAAATGTTTAAGGATAGAGCGAACATGAAATTACCACAAGTTCCACCACTGTTTGATTAGGACATTTATAACTGATAGGGAATTTCAAAAATGAGATTGTTTATTGCAGAAAAACCGAGTGTGGCAGAGGCAGTTGCAAAAGGACTTGGCGGAGGTCGTAAAGCTGACGGTAAGTATACGTGCGGTGATGATGTTGTAACGTGGTGTTATGGCCACATGATTGAATTGGCCTTACCCGACGACTACTTACCCGATGATGTACCTTTAAATGGCAATGGTAATAAGATTTGGCGGTTTGATGATTTGCCTATTATCCCTGATAACTGGAAAGTTCAGCCAAAGCAGACGACCAAAAAACAACTAAAAATTATCCAACAACTTTTAAAGTCGTGTGATGTGGTTGTAAATTGTGGCGATATAGACCGTGCTGGGCAAAATATTGTTGACGAAATTTTAGACTATTACAATTTCAGAGGTAAGCAGCTACGTTATTGGTGCGCAGCAATGGACAGCGCATCTGTTAAAAAAGCTCTTAATGACTTAAAGCCTAATGGCGATTTTCGCTCTCACGGTGATGCAGAGTTTGCTCGTTGTTGTGCAGATTGGTTAATCGGGATGAATTTAAGTCGCGCATTTACGCTTGCCAACTACGCAAATGGTGGAGCGTCATTACTGACGGTCGGGCGAGTGCAAAGCCCTACGCTGCGAGTTGTTGTTGAACGTGATCGAGCTATCGAGAACTTCAAGCCCAAACCCTATTTCAAAATATCTGCCCTGGTGCGTGTTGATGATGATACACCGCCCTATAAAGCGGTCTGGGTGCCAAGTGGCGCTCAGGCAGGACTAGACGAAGAATCACGCCTTATTGACGCTGACGTGGCCGCTTCGCTTGCTTGTGACGGTGTTACTGGTGTGATTGTAGAGCGAAACGTACAGCCTAAAGCTCAGCGTCCCCCTGTTTGCTACTCATTGTCTGATTTACAGTTTTCGGCTAGTAAGCTGTTCGGCTATGACGCTGAAAAAACCTTGAATATCTGTCAAGCGTTATACGAACGCCACAAAGTTATTACGTACCCGCGTGTAGATACGGGCTATTTACCGGAAAGCATTTTTGCTGAAGCGCCGCAAATGATGAATAGCATCATTATGGTGGCATCGTCCGCGTACTGCGGTTTTATTGAAAAAGCAGATTTGTCGATTAAGTCAAAAACATGGGATGACAGCAAAGTATCCGCTCACCACGGCATTGTGCCTACGCCTAGTGCAGATACCGATATTGGTAATTTATCTGAAGAAGAACAAAACCTTTATGATTTAATTGTGCGCCGTTTTATCGCACAATTTTACCCTCCTCTTAGATACGAGCAAACAACAATCCTGCACAAATTTAATGGAGAAAAGTTTAAAGCATCAGGTCGTATAATTCTCGATCCAGGCTGGAAAGAAGTTGTCGCGTTTGAAGCCAATGCCGTGCAAGAGAAGTCAAAAGATGAAGGTGTAATATTACCGATGGTCACTGACGGTCAGACAGTGATAGCGGACATTAAGCAGGATCGGGCTAAAACAACCCCTCCTAAGCGTTTTACGGACGGTGATTTGATCAAAGCAATGCAAAAAATGCACTTGCATATAGATGATCCTGAGATGCGTAAGCTATTAAAAGAGTCTGAAGGCTTAGGGACTGAAGCCACTAGGGCTAGCATTATCAGCGAACTTAAACGCCGAAACTTCTTAAAGGTTGAAAAAAAGAACCTGATTAGCACAGCGGTAGCGCGTGAAATAATCGACATTTTACCGCCCGATGTAACAAGCCCGCTGTTATCTGCTCGCGCAGAAGAAAGGTTGAGTCAAATTGAAAAGGGAACGCTTGATAAGTATCAGTTTATTAAAGAGCAAGCCGCCTTTGTTTCATCGCATGTTGAAGCGGTGAAAACTAAAAAAGTAACGGTTTCTTTGTCAAGTGATGTAGCAAAGAAAAAAGAAAAATCCGCCGCGTGGATGTGCCCTAATTGCAAAACCCGCGAATTAATGCGCAGGCCAAGCAAGAAAAAGAAAAATAGTTACTTCTGGATGTGTAAGGGGGTGTTTGACGAAAAAGATCAATGCAAATCGTTCTTTAATGATGTGAAAGGAAAACCGGAAATTAAAAAGGGATAAAGAGGTGAAAACTATGCGTACTATTATAGCGTTATGTTTAAGTGTGTTCCTCATTGGGGTGGGCACGTCAAGCGCCCAGGCGGCCAGTCAGGATGAATGTGCAATATGGTTGTGTTTACCTGGGGGCTTTCCTAGCGGTTGTGGTGCTGCTCACTCTGCCATGATTGATCGCATAAAAGATTTTAAATCCCCGCTACCATCGTTATCGTCGTGTGTTGTGTCGGGTGATGGGGGGGGGATGAGTCATGATTACGGTGTAGCGGCATACATCCCGCCCAGTCGCGGATTTTGTACACGAGCGGGCTATGAAACATATTATGACTACACTGCAAAAATGGAAAAACAGCGATATGTTTGTTTAGAACGAGAACAAATTCCAGCTAGATATGTGCCAGGGCAGAGTTGCCGTGATGTTAATATTGGGGAGGGGACTTTCGAGAAACGACCCTTGGGATGTACACGCACCGCTTACTACGTAAAAATGTACAATGAAGACGGCACCGAATTACAAATAGATGGCAGTAGCGATGATGGTTTCTATTATATCCGGCCTTGGGATCACTAAATGAACACAAACAACTTATTTTACTTGTCTCCTCCCCCCAAAGGGGGGGAGATTTCTGTTGGTACGCTGAAACCTTCCTTGGTTCTTGCCCTGCCTCTTTTCATTTTTAGTTTGATTGTAGCTGCACTCTTTCTTTTGTTTCTTGAGCCTTCGCTTCAGTTTTTTCAGTATCATATTTATACGATGGCGGGCGTATTTTTTGACTACGAAAGTAGCTTTTTAATCATCGCTACGGTGGTATGCTCGATTTTATTTTTGCCAGTGCTGGTGAAGGTGCTACAGCTAAAAACAACGGCGTATGAGTTCACGACTCGTAGAATTTATTATTCGAGAGGGATTTTAAATCGCAGTCGTGATCAACTAGAAATAGCGAGAATTCGTGATGTAGCATCATTCAAACCGTTCCTCTTACGTCTCTTTGGTCGTGGTAACGTGATGCTTGATACGGCAGACCGAAGCCATCCCTTTTTAAACATTCCGGCTCAAAAAAAGCCGGATGAATTAAAGGAATGGGTTCATAGTGTCAATATTGCAGAGCGTGACCGCTTAAATTATCGTGAGTTTGAAAATACAAACTAGTTTGACAAGGTGATAAGTTTTTTATGTCTATGATTTTGACAAAATACATTGAGAAAGAGCAGCAGATTAAAAATCTACAAGATCAACTTGATAAACTGAAGGAAAACCCTTCTTTCCAGTTGGAAATGAAGTTTAAAGAGCGTCTTACTGATTTGATGAGTGAGTTTGGAAAAACAAAAAAGGAAGTGGTAATACTGCTTGAGCCACAAACCAAGACGAAGGCGCTACCAGGGCAAGGGCAGGGTAAGATGAGAAAGCAACGTAAACTTAAAATTTATCGTAATCCAGAAACGGGTGATGTGATTGAGACTAGAGGCGGCAATCACAATACGCTAAAACACTGGAAAGAAAAATATGGTGTAGAAACAGTTGATTCCTGGTTAGTGAAAGAAGGTATATAAAAAATATCACAAGCTACTAGCATATAAAGCGTTGCGAATAGAGCCGATTATATCGGCTCTACTCGTTTAGGTAGAACGCTTTAGCGCCCACCTCTAAAATTTCGTGCGCACGAAATTTAGGCGTGTACTATTTTCCTTCTAGAACCATAGACGGTTGCCAGTGTTAGGTTTGTTGGGAGTGGTGCCGATAACGCCAGACGCTTTTTGTTCAGAGGCGCAGAGACGAACAAAGAAAGGGCCGCTGCCGTGGGCGAGCGTAGGAAGCGGGCTTTGAAAGCCTTCTTCCGAAGATTCTTTATGAAGGAATAAAATAATGCAAATCAATAATCTGCGCGTTCCTTTCGGACAACGAAAGGGGCAAGTGGTAGCACCCGCTGATGTACCTCGTGGGCTTGCTTGTGGTTGCAATTGCCCTAGTTGTGGAACCTCTCTCATTGCTAAACGAATGAGTAAATCAGGCTTATTTTTCTTTGCTCACCACAATGCCCCTGATTGCCCGAAGGGCTTTGAGACGGCATTGCACCTAATGGCCAAACAGGTTATTCAGGAAGCAAGCGTCGTCGCGCTCCCCGAAAAAGAAATTCTTATTTCCGCCCATTATCAAGAAGTCACAAAGCAGGGCACAATTGTATTTCCAAGCCGATGTGTTTCGCTAAATCATATAATTCAAGAAAAACGTATTGAACGTTGGGTGCCGGACATATCTGCCGAGCTAGTTGATAAAAAGCCCTTGTTTATTGAAATCAGAGTCACCCATGAAGTCGAAGACGCAAAAGCCCAAGCGCTCGATAACGTCATGGAGATTGACCTAAGAGCTTTGCATAAGGTGGCAGTGCTAGACATATCTACTGTTCGTAATGCTGTACTTCACACCGCACCTAGAAAATGGCACCGTTGTTCGTTGTACGACCAATCGCCAGAAATACAGAAGAAAAAAGATGAGCTGATCAACGAAGCTAAAAATGATATAGCAGCTCGCCAGTTAAAGAGGTCTTTTACGAATCATAAAGAACAGAAGCGGAGCGCTTGGGATAAAGAGTTACGACAGCTCGTACAAATGCAGACGCAAGAAGGGATCGACAGCAGAGAGCTCGCCCTACTCAGTGATGAAAGATACGTTAAAGCAACTGAATGGATAGCATGTAAGCTGGGCGAGAATCCAAAAGCTAATGCTGCCATCAAAGCGATGCCGGTTTGGAATATTCCACTAAAAAACGACTGGATTTTTAATGCCCATCGGCTTGTTTGGCAGGCTAAATTGGTGTTTGGGCTGATTTTCAACAAGGCTATCGGCCAGACAATCACTGTACATGAAGCCCTAGGTTACATTGAGCAGAATTATCCTATCGAACCAGTTGTTAAATCTCTTGATGAAATGAAGCGCCGTTATAAAAACCAGGGGAAAGCACGAAAAAAATGGTATGGCGAAGAGGGCGCTTGGTTTTTGGACCACAAAGAAAATAAAGCTATCATTTCCCCTTATCGTGTCGTTATACAATACCTTGATTACCTATCCAATTCAGATTCAAAAATAATAAACAAACATACAGAAAAACCGATATATTTTGTCAATGGCAACTCCATACCATATTTAATTAATCGACATGAAGAACAGTTATTAGTATCACAACGATTGAGGCAGGCTAGGTATGAGGCGGAGGTTAGAGCTGAAGAGGCCCAAGCTAGACAAGCCGAACTAAGAATACAAGCAAGGGAGCAGCGTGCAGAAGCTGCTAAATATTGCTCAATGCAGCTCACAACTTATGTAGAGAATGGTGCTACGGCCATTAGCTTCTGTCGCCACTGTCGAGCTGCTTATGACTATATAGTGGAACCCAATACCTGCTTAAAGTGTGGTTATCCAGCAATTCATGCTATCAACTCTGACGAAATTGATATGGCTACTCTATATCATCGAATTAGATGTTTGTCATGAAGGTGTCGCGGTGTTGGTGGAGCGGTGGCGGCGGTTGGGGATCGTGGGGCCGTCGCGTTTGCCATGCACTCGCTACGCTCGCCAGCATCCAGATTGTGGAGGCTAGGCCGGTGTCGTGACCGGATCAATGGCCGTGGGTGATTTTCGTGAACAGTAGATGGTTGCTGGTGTTAGGCTAGTGGGGAGGCTTGCAGTTGACTCTCTCAGGATAGAAAGCGATTACCCACTAATCCTGATAAAGAGGTGTATATGGCCAATCCTACCCACCAAGCAACATCGCTTCGACCAGGGCAGTTTCGCCACCTAATTCGTGTAGCTGGTGTAACAGGGAGAATGCCGCAGCGTGATCAAATGATTTTATGGATTACGCACACTACGGGAATTAGAGTCACCGAGTTAGCGCAGCTCCGCATTGATGACGTGCTTAATCCCAGCGGCTCCATACGTGCGGAAGTATATCTACGTAATCCGAATGTAGCTGCGTAGATATCAAAATCCGAACGTAGTAGCTTATGGACATATGACGCCGCTATAGATGCTTGGCTTGCCGAGCGGCGCGCCCGTGGCTGGGGTGTATCGTCAGATAGTGCTTATAGAGGCTTTCTACCGCACTCAAAGCTTGTGTTGACGCATAAAGGGCGCTCTTTTGAGATGGCTGTGAAGCGCCGTGTATTAGACTCAGGCATAAAGGAATATCGCGCCTGTGACGCCCTACAGCAAGCGATATCCAGGCTCTACCGACAGGCGGGCATAAAGCAGGGATCGAGCCACAGTGGACGCAGAACGCTTGCTGCTAGGGTTCTCGCAGGGACAGGCGACGTTGAGGTAGTCCAGGTGATTTTAGGACACCAAGAGCTGGATCACTCCAAGCCGTACCTATCTGTTGACCCAGAAACAATTCGACGTGCGTTTGAACTGGCGTTATCATGAAATATGTTTCCATGCTAAAGAGGATTGAATGTGACAGTTAAAGAACTGGTGCCGATGCCGCCAGAGGCTTTCCGCTCAGAATTGGAAAGCAGAGGCTGGACGCCGCAAATGCTTAGTGAACGCTGGGGTATGACTAAACGGCGCGTTATGCAGATTATCGCTGACGCTGATCGTCCACGGTATTACGACGATGCGGCGAGAGGTTTACCAATGGCGTCGAGAGAGTGAAATATATTTCTTGACGAAATGGGAAATATATTTCATACTAAGCCCATAGTAACCAATTGAGGAAAACCGCCATGCCATATGCCCCACAGAAAGGTCAGCTTGTGACTGCCAATGCTGGTGGTACTGACTTCACCGTTACGATTTACGGCAACCAAGCGCCTGACCTTCCTGGGCGTTGGGCGGGCCACTACTCAACCGTTACACCGTTAGGCGACACATTGTGGCACTCAGTGCTTGGAGTATTGCCAAGAGCATGTGGCTTCTAGGCATGTGATTGAATGCATCCCTCTTTAATGTATTGCTTGCACGACAATTAAGATGATCAAGGAAAAGAAGGGGAAAATTTAATATGTCAGACAACGCATGTGATTCGCTTGGTTACAAGCCATGGCTGCTCCAAACGCGGCCAGGTAAATATCGACTTACCAAAGTAGACGTTCGTGGTGGAGGTAAGACGACTGCATCAAATGGTGTGGAATGGAAAAATAGCCCAGAGCTACGGTCTATTCTCCAGAGGGAAATCGACATTCGCCCAGAAGATTTGGGTAAGTATGCTGTATCGAAAATAGATGATTGCGATGATGAGCGTTTTTATACGCCCTTAACACCAGTTGATAAACAGTTTTGGCTTAATGGACTGGATGATTGTGAATATGTGCATCAATGCATTCAGCTATTTGACGATCTTGACGAAGCCAAAGCTGCCATACGAACTTGGGAAAGGCGCTTTGCTCGCCTATATCAGTTAAGGATAGAAGAGCAGGACATCCAGCTTGTGTTGGTATCTCAAGAAGAAGAGTGAACATCAAGGAAAAGCGGGAGCATGTTATGCGAGAAGAAATAGGCGCAAAAATTCAGCTTAGTGACGGGCGTAAGGGCATTTGTATTGATGCGTACCCAGACTTCACAAGTGGCAAAGGGCTTGAGCTTGTCATAGCGATTGGAGCAGCTACAACTTCGCAGGCTGAATCCTGTGACCCTGCTAACAGGGTTAAAGTGAACAGCTATGACGTTCTTGCTATCCATACAGAAAAATCATAGGAAAAGCAACCCCACGGCTTGGCACCATAAAAAAAATAGAGGTTTTTTTTGCTGCGCGAAATATCGTTTTTCCAAGCCAGGGAATTTTATTTATAGACACGGCCCAAAGGCCACCTGGCCATGACTGATAGAAGCGATCAGCCTAACAGTAATCAATGTCGCGCAAACGATCATTTATGGAACAGTGAAAGGCGCGACCAAGGAATGCGGCTTTCACTGGAATAAAAGTGTTTCGATTGCCATCCCAATTGACTTATCCCGATAACCTGACAAAATCTAGTTATGGAACACTTCGGCTTACCTTGAAGCACAGGTCATTTATGAAAGATCGAGAAGATAGGCAGACGCTGGACGTAATCAGCGGAGGATTGAAATTAGGGTACGCCAGGGTATCAACAGACGACCAAGAGCTATTGTTACAACATGACGCGCTTAAAGAAGCAGGCTGCGCTGAGATTTACGACGACAAAATCAGTGGCAAGAAGAAGGAGCGACCAGGCTTAGATAATGTCATGAAGGCTCTACGCCCAGGAGACTCCTTGGTCGTGTGGCGGCTAGACCGGCTGGGCCGTTCTTTGCAACACCTCGTTGAAATCATTAATGACCTTGAAGCGCGTAATGTCCGGCTCGAAATTTTAGTTGAAGCCATTGATACCAGAACTGCTAGTGGGCGAATGATTGCCGGTATTTTCGGAGCGCTGGCTGAGTATCAAGCCAACCTCATTCGTGAAAACACTATCGCTGGATTACGCGCCGCAGCACGACAAGGACGAAAAGGCGGAAGAAAAACAATCATGACTCCCGCCAAGAAAAAACAAGCAAGGACGCTGCTACTGAGCGGTGAATCTGCAAGTGATGTAGCTAAGGCGCTTAATGTTGGCCGAACCACTCTATATAGAAACGTGCCTGTTGGAGCCATTCACGAAGAGCGCATCAAGTTAATAGCAGAAGGGCTTTTAAATGAGCACAAATAGCAATGATACTGCCCTGCCTTTTGACGAGGCGGCGTATCGGGACATATTAATCAAAGGCGGTGCGTCGTATGAAGTAGCTACAGACGTAGCACGGCTTTACGCGCAGCAGCACAGTCAAAAGGGCTCCCCTGCCCAGAGCAATTTAGCACTGGTTGGTAGCGACGAAGAAAAAAAACCAGACGACGCAGACTCCCCCGCTCTACCAGGTAAGGCTAAAAAGATTAAACCCTTGAGCAAGCGCGGCCACCAGCTTATTAATACAGGGCTATTAATCGCAGAAAACCCTCCCACCGATAAAGACAAAACCTATATGCACTCAATCATGTGCCAGATAGGTTTGCCTCGATCTAAAGTTGATGGGACAGAATTTGAAAGAACCAGCGGTAATGCCGGAATCTATATTCATGCCGGTAAAATATGGGACGGTAAAAAATTTGTTCAGCAGCCTATCCCCTATGGCCCTATGCCACGCCTGGTCATGGCCTACCTCAATACTCAGGCTCTTAGAACGAAAAGCCCCATAATCGATGTTGGCGATAGTTCAAGTCAGTTCATGAAGCAGCTGGGCTATAAAGTGACAGGTGGTAAAAATGGGACGATACCGTCCTTCAGGCGTCAGGTCATGGCCTTGTCCGCGTGTAGCATGACGTTAGGATTTACCACCGCGAACAGCGCTATTACTTACGATGGGAAGCCAATTGCAAAATTTGAGGCATGGTTATCTGATAGTGATGGCCAGAAAGCCCTCTGGCCAGGTGAAATAACGTTCAGCCAAGAGTATTTCACTACCCTGTGTGATCACGCCGTACCGCTCGACCTGCGCGCACTAAACGAGCTGTCAGGCAGCGCACTAGCAATGGATACTTACGCCATGCTGGCCGACAGGCTTCACCGCATTAATGGCAGCCATCTATTTTTGAGGTGGGCCAATCTAAGGGCTCAATTTGGGCAAGAGTACAAAGGTAAGGACGGCGCTAAAACTTTCAAAGATAGCTTTCTACTAGCGTTAAAAAAGGTGCAGGCTGTCTACCCCCAGGCAGACGTAAAGCATGTGAGAGGCGGCGTCCTCATGAAAGCCAGTCCACCCCCCATACCCCCTAAGCAGCTAAAGGGATGAAAAGCCGGCCTTCGGGCCGGTTTTTTTTGCCTCAAGCAGCTACGCATAATCACCCCCCTTTTCTGCTTTTAATTTATAAAAAACAAATTCTTACAAACAATAAGGAAATGCTATTCTAATTCCTGCAGATAAGCGGGTAAAAAAAGTTATCCACGCATAATCACCCCCCCTTGCT
>NZ_JABUZF010000097.1:0-3647 GCF_014897885.1 Halomonas sp. 3D7M
AAGCTCACCGACTGGTTCGTGGCGTTGGGCGGGCGTCTGAATATCCGTGCCGGGGCCGCCGCGAGTGGGGTCCTGGGCGTCAGGAATCCAATCACCGCCGCCGCCAGCGGTAATGTTCATGACAATATCCACGTTCGCTTCGCGTACGCGTTCCATTACTTCGCGGAAGTGAGCCAAGGAGTGGCTGATGCCGCCGGTTTCAGGGTCACGAACGTGGATATGCGCAACGCTGGCACCGGCTTTCGCTGCGGCAATACAGTCGTTAGCGATTTGTTTAGGTGTGATCGGCACATGTGGGTTTTTGCCGGTGGTATCGCCTGCGCCGGTAACAGCGCAAGTTAAAATAACGTTGCGGTTCATTGGCCGCTCCTTGAGAGTGGTTCTAAGTAACGTGCTTCAGTATGGCTAAATAGCGAGATAGAAATTGACACTAAGCGACGTTGGGTATGCGTAAAGCGTCGTTATTAATCAGTGGAGTTAATGCGATGCATCTTGAGGATTACCAAACGTTTGACGCTACTGGCCTTGCTGAGCTGATTCGCCGCCGAGAGGTAAGCCAAGCGGAGGTGTTCGATGCGGCAGTGGCTGCGATTGAAACGCTTAACCCCTCTCTTCATGCAGTGGTTCGAACACGCTTTGAAAAAGCGCAGCACGAGTGTAAGCAAGTGTTGGAAAACTCGGTGTTTGCGGGTGTCCCCACGCTAAGTAAAGACTTATTGATGGCACTAGCAGGCGAGCCGCTGGCGTTCGGAAGTGCATCGTTATCAGCGTGGTGCCCTAAGCAAGATTCGCTGCTTATTCAGCGTGCGCGGGCGGCTGGGTTAGTGGTGATGGGGCAAACGGCCACGCCGGAATTAGGGCTAATGGGGATTACAGAGCCTAAGGCATTTCCCCACCCGCAAAACCCATGTCGAGAGGGCTATTCCCCAGGCGGATCAAGCGGAGGTGCCGCAGCGGCGGTCGCTAGCGGAATGGTGCCTATTGCGCTGGCAGGCGATGGCGGTGGTTCTATCCGCATTCCTGCCAGTTATTGTGGTTTGTTCGGTTTTAAACCTTCCCGCGGGCGGGTGCCGTTAGCGCCTGCCCACGGCGAAGTCTGGCAGGGAGCGGTGGTCGAGCATGCCATCACTCGTAGCGTGCGTGATAGTGCAGCGTTGCTAGAACAGATTAACGGCATGGCGCCTTCTGGGCCTTACCCCGTTCCGCGGGAAACGGGCTATGTGGATGCCTTATCAGCCTCCTCTAAGCCGCTGCGCATCGCTGTGTCGCTGGGTAATTTTTTGAGTTACGGACTGGATACCCAATTAAGTACCGATGTGAAAATAGCGGTTGAGAAAGCCGCCAAGGCACTGGCCGACATGGGGCATGAGGTGGAGTGGTGTGAGCCACTGGTTGATGGCGATGCCTTGGCCGATAGTTACCTGACGCTCTACCTTGGCCATTTAGCCGCTGATCTTCAGTGGGTAAGCCAGCAAACCGGTGTGCCGGTGCATCGGTTAGCCATTGAGCCATCTACCCGCGCCGTTGGCAGGCTGGGCGCTAAGCTTTCGGCGAAAGCTTACGAGCTAGCCAAGCGCTATTGGCAAGAGGCTGCCGAGCAGATGAGCCAGTTTCACCTGCGTTATGACGCCCTGGTGTTGCCGGTAGCCGCGGATACTGCTCCCAAAATAGGCGAGCTTTATCCCTCTGCGGCTCGCGAGCGATTAATGTCTCTGTTAGCGGTTCCTGGCGCATCAGCGCTGGCATTAAAAGCAGGGGTGTTAAAGCATCTGGCGGTGGATGCGCTCAGCCGCACCCCGTTCACGCAACTGGCGAATCTTACTGGCCAGCCTGCTATGTCGGTACCTTTCCATGTGGCGGCCAATGGGTTGCCCGTTGGGGTGCAAGTGGTAGGGCGCCTGGGTGAGGATAAGCAACTGCTACAGCTGGCGGCGGATATGGAGCGGCATGGTGGTGGTGTGCTGGCCATGAAGTGCCTTTCAAATGAATCTAATGTCTAACCCTATCCAGCGTACCTTGTGCGAAGGCCCAGGCCATCCTGTTGCTGATGAGGTTACTGTTTTCCAGCGCTGGTTTTGATTTTTGGCGGTGTATCGGAAATTTTTTTCTCTTTGGTGCGCCATTTAATCTTCACTTCCACTTCCTGTTTATCGCCTTCATCGCTTGCCCGCAGGGAAACTTGCAATAGCTGTTGAGGTGAAAGCACTAGGTCATCGCCACTTTCCTGAAAGGCTAACTCGCCTTCTTTGATGGCATTTGCCAGAGTGACCAAAAGCGCTTGGGTTGACTGACGATCTAGTAGTGAGTCGTGGCTGAACTTAGTTTTTGACTTCATTTAGTTAGCTCCCGCCAGTTTTCCTTTGCGGTTGGGTTTGAACACTTTTGCCTGGGGGTAATCGCAGCTAAGGCCTATAACACCGCGTTTTTTATCAATGAGTGTTACTCCGACACCCTGGCCATCTAGCCCTTCATTTTTTCTGGAGTGAGCATCCAGAGTGATATCGGCTTCGATATGGATGAGACCGTTTTTAAGCGTTACTCGTTGCCCAAAGTGCTGGTTGATATGACCGTGAACTAGTACTTGAATACCCGCCCGGCGAGCAACGTTGGCGCCGTACGGAGTAAGGGGTAGGTCGACTTTGCGATATTTCGTTCTGAAGGTATTGGCGAGTGAGCCATAATAAAAGCTGAATAAATTTTGGCTCAACAGGTTCTTTTTGAAGGCTTGGTTGGCATGCTTTACGCCATGATTAGCGAGTAGTTCGGCCATCTTGTCGTCAAGACCAGCATGCAGGAACAGAAATGAGCCACGCTTCTTTACGAGCTGCATCCGGCGAAAAAACCAGCCAAACTCGCCTGATTCTTTTAGGAACAGCGAGCGGCATTTCATGGCAGCCGCGTAGACTTGCTGGAGTGATAGGTCGACTTTTGCGCAATGTGCCTCAAAACTCTGGGCTTTGCTCTCCATCTTGCTAATTTCACGATCGATACCTTCAGGGGTAAGAAAACCTGCGGCATAGAAAGGGAAGTTCTCGAACCATGCCTCGCTTGGGAAAAGGGCTTTACGGCATGCAGCCTCAGAAGGTATCTCTCTGTCCCATTGAGTATCGGCTAAGTACTGGTCGAAGACTTCTTTGAACAGTGGAACCACTTTCTTGCCCATGCGAACAAAGAGATGCTGGCTTCCGGCATCTGTCTCGCGTTTCAGGGATAGTAGCCCCATGAGCAAGCGTAAATCATGGTTGCCGGCAAGCAGGGTGATGTTCGCGTTAAGACGGTATAAGTGAGCTAAACTGCGTAGCATCGTCAGGTTGCTCGGCCCTTTGTCCAGGCAGTCTCCACCCACCACAATTTCCGCTTTTGTACCGAACTTAGTCAGCTCGTATTCACACGGGTGCGGTCCATCCCGCTCAATCACTCCTGCGGCAATTAATGAGGCCTCAAAAGCCTCGGCATCGGCGTGAGGGTCGGAGATAAATACGACAGGCTGCTTGGGCCAGGCAAAGCAACTTTTCCGTGAGCGCTTTAGAAAGGTGCTCAATGCATCATCATGGTTGACCGAGCTTTGGTCATTAGGCCATGGGACCCAATCTGTCGGCAGGCGCGCCAAGATAGCATCATGATACGGTTGCTTGCTTACCTTCGGA
>NZ_JABUZF010000100.1:0-8946 GCF_014897885.1 Halomonas sp. 3D7M
GGTATCCCGCGCAAAATCTGATGAGCCGTCAAAACCGTTCTTTGCGCTGTTCACTGAAAGCTATGTCACTTCTACCTCACCGTCTGGTGCGTGCATACCTTGTTGACGACACGCCACATGGGAAGTATCGCCAGGCTGTTTCGGTACAGGGCATTGTGTCTCTTTCCCCGATCATCGGCCTTTTTGTTTTCTTTTTCTGGCGGGCATTTGCGGGTGTCGGTATCGAATGGATCATGCCGTCGATTCTTGCTCTGGCAGTTGGCGGGGTCTTTATGGCCATCTCTACGGCTGGAAGATATGTCAGGAAGGGAGGGATGCGGCGTTTCATTGGCTTGCAGCTATACGCCCTTTTCTGTTGGCTCCTGACGGCCTCTGTCGTGTTTTCTACCCCCTACCTGCTACCTTGGGCCGCCTGATGCCTTCAGGCTCTCACAAAGGCTTACAGCCCCCTTTTTGGGGGTTTTTTGTTTTTGCCTAGAAATCCGGTGTTCCGCTGGCCTGTCTGATCATTTCCTGCGCGTACTCTGCCAAGGTACTTTTCATTCCAGAGGAATACTCATGTCAAAAGCTACATCTTCGGCCACAGGCGACCGTCGCACGATGCACCTTGCGCTTGGCGGTATTATCGGCAGCGGATTGCTGGCAACACTTGCATTCGGTTTGCTGCTGAACGCCCAGACTGAAACGGCTGATCAACTCCAACAGACCAATGCGAAACTGTCTGACCTTGCCGATGCCATCAACACTTCCTCTGGACAGCAAACGCGTAACACTGACCTGGTGGCCGCCGTTGATCAGGTGATGCAGCAGCGAGCGCAGGCCGAGCAAGAGGCACAGCGCCAGGCATTGTTAGAGGGGTATGACAATGCCCCTACCGATTTGGAAGACGATACGCCCTGGACATACGGGGATGCTGACGCTCGCTTCACGCTGTACACCTATTCCGATCCCAACTGCCCGTACTGCCGTCAGTTTCACAATACTCCCAAGCAACTTGTTGATAGCAGTCAGGGCGTGATGAAGGCTCAGTACCATCACATGACGATCATGGATGCCAACTCGACCACCCAAGCATTGGCGAGTGAGTGTGCAGGCCGTCTCGGTGATAATCAGCATTTCTGGGCGCTTAACGACTATATCTACGAGAATCATCAGGTGCGCGAAGCGGGTTTGCTCGATGTAGCTGAAACGATGGGTTTTGATCGTTCAGCGTTTCGTCAGTGTATGCAAAGCAGCGATGTACAACGCCATGTGGCTGTTCTTGGGCGTGAAGCACAATCAGAAGGTGTTACGGGTACGCCGACATCGTTTTTGATCGACAACGAAACGGGAGAGGAAGTCCGTTTGTCTGGGGCGCAGCCGCCAGGAGCCATCATTTCGGCATTAAGGGGCATGATCGAGCAGGAGAGTGCGGAGGCAGGAACAGCCAACGGCCAACCCGCTGAACAGGAAGGTTAATTATGCTCCCCATTTCCCCGATTGCGATTGCCATTGGTGTCGCCCTCTTTCTGGCCAGAACGAACCTGGCAGGCTTGATAGGCGGTGCAGTGCTGGGGATGGCATTGATGCACCTTTGGCCGGAATACTTTATGCCCGTTTATACCTGGGTCGGCGGCTTGTTGGATTCGCTGGGCATTGGGGACTGGCTGGACGCGTCCAATCAGTCTGCTCCCGTGACGCCCGATGCCGAGTAAAACGCCCCATTCACCTAATGACTGACGCCCTTTTGAGGGCGTTTTTTTTGGAGCGGAACATGCTTCCATATCTAGCATTGCCAGCGATGGCACTTGGGCTCGCGCTGACAATTCCGCCTGCCCTGGGAACGGCGAAAACAGTTATCTCCTCCGGCGATACTGTGTCGGATTCGACAAACCACCACAACGTCCAGATCGTCGTGAGCCACGACTGTCAGCGTGCCTGGTGTCCCGATATTAGGGATCGTTTACAGATAGAGGTACAAGCAGCTCATTATCGGCCAGACCGACACCTTGCAACGATCACAGTTGAACCGCTAGAACGACATGGACGTTTTGCCGAGCCCCGACGACGACTCGATGTTTTGACAGCGGGCGGTCAAGGGAATATGCCGCCAGGCGCGCCAGCACCCTGGGTCAATGCCGAGCTTTTGTCGGGTGCCTCATCAGTGAAACCTACAGAATCGACGCATCGTACCCCTTGGCGGACGTTACCAGACTGGATGCCCCCTTCATCGCTTTCACAATGGAAGTCGGCTAACTCGCAAACCTTGATAGACTCAGCAGACAAAAAAACACAAGGATGGCTTCCTAGATTAAATAACGCTGTTGAGCATTATATAAACCCTTTGGTTGAAAAAGTGCGTTATGTCATTAGTAAAGAAGGCGATGGCTCATGACATCGTTCTGCAAATGTTCTTATCTTCGGTCTTTACAAGGCATAGCGAATTTTTTATGTGCTTTTTTGCACAACACAGCTTTTTTAGCTGGCTTTATTTTATTGAGTATTTTTAGTGCTTTTTTACCTTTAATAATTCTTTGGGCTGTTTATAGCGTTTTTGCACATATTTCTTCTTGGTTGTTCGCCGCCGGTGTTCGTCCTGCATGGCCAGAGATTGACTGGGTGCCGCTATCCCAAAATACGTTGATTCATCTCGCCCTGGTGATCGCGTGGGGGCTGCTGTGTCTTTTGGTTTGGAATGGGGCGAAGCAAGCGATGAGACACCGCAAACGACAGTTGCAGCGTTTGGCCAAGGGGAGATTGGTTAAGGTATCGGCAGACCATCCTATCGCGCTCTATACACAACGTCTGTGCAAGCAACATCGTATCCGATGCCCACACCTTTGGGCCGCCGAGAATGCCTATGTGGTTGCTTTTGTCGTTGCGCCGCCAATAAGAAAATCTCACTTGGTACTGTCAGCGGGTGTTTTGCAGTTGCCGTCGGACATATTGCGCTGGGTGATCGCTCACGAAGTCGGCCATCTGGTTCATGGGGATGCCCGCCATGTGTTTGCCTGGCAGCGCTTTCTGGACAGCGTGCTTGCTTGGCAGCGCCTACGCTTGAAGGTCGTGAAATGGCTTGTTCGGCTATGTTACTGGATACCGCTAGTAGGCCATCCTCTTTGCCGCTTGTTGGTTGGTTTTGAGCGTCTATTCCAAAATTTGGATAAAGCTGGCAGACAGCTCGGTGGTGCAGCTTACGAGGCGTTGACACTTTGGGCGTCACGGCGTAGTGAATTTCGCGCTGACGCCTTTGCAGCGTCACAGGAAGGTGCAGAGCCAGGCATCGCGCTGTTCAGATCGCTGGCAGCGGCTTCCACGTTTGAGCCTTTGCAGCGGCCTATCTGTCTTCGCACACATCCGACGCACCACGAGCGTGTGAAGGCGCTTAAACGTTTTAACTTAAAACCTCATAACCTCAATTAAGTATTTGTGGTCATGAGGCAAAGCGCTTATGTGTATAAGCTCATAGACTCATACGCTCAATTCATCACAATTTCAGCACCAATAAGACTCCTGAGACCTGATTGGGAGGCCGTCAGCACGATATCCTTGCTACTCCCTATCGCATTGACATATATACTAGCGATAGCAAGCTGATCGTTCACCTTCCATGCGCGTTGAGCTGGTGTATATACGCAAACTCCCCATACCCCCTTCCTTTAAACGTAATGACTCATAACCTCATAACCTCATTCTTTTATTTGAGTTTATGACCATTTGATAAAATCCCCATTTCTTCATAAGCTCAGATAAGGTTCCTACACGATGGCGGAGATACAATGCACGTTATTGCGGTTTTAAATCAGAAAGGCGGTTCGGGTAAGACGACGATTGCAACGCACCTGGCTACTGCGCTGATGATGGCAGGACATGATGTACTGTTGGTTGATTCAGACCCCCAAGGCAGCGCCCGTGATTGGGCAGCGGTTCGTGAGGATCAGCCGGTGCCGGTAGTCGGCATTGACCGTCCAACCATAGGGCGTGATTTGAAAAACCTGGCTCGCAAAGAATTTGTGGTGATTGATGGCGCGCCACAGGCAGCCGATCTGGCAGCGTCTGCCATTAAGGCAGCAGATTTTGTGCTGATTCCGGCACAACCAAGCCCGTACGATATTTGGGCGACAGCTGATCTTGTCGAGTTGGTGAAGCAGCGTATTGAGATCACTGACGGCAAGATGCAAGCGGCGTTTGTTGTCTCCAGGGCGATCAAGGGGACGCGGATAGGGTCGGAAGTCACCAATGCACTTAACGAATATGAGTTGCCGGTGCTTGAGAGTCGGGTTACTCAGCGGGTTATCTACCCCACGACGGCCGCAACAGGTACAACGGTCTTCGACCAAGACCCTGACGGCCCCGCATCTATTGAAATCAACGCATTGATGAACGAGCTGAAAGCAAAGCTCATTTGAGGTTTTGGGGCTTTGATCAATTGAGTTTTTACGTTAATGCGGCAATAATGATTTGAAGTTATGATTTTTTGAGGTTGTTGAGATGACCAAAGGTGTACTTAGTGCTGGACGCCCAAGCGCGAAAGCAGACAAGCGAAAAGAAGCGACGTTAGCGAGCCTGGCAGACAGACCGGCCAAAAAACGGGTCAACATTGATCTGACGTATGAAGAACATCAGCGGTTGAAGATATACGCGGCTCAGAATGGCATGACCATCAAGGATATCCTGCGTGAACAAATTGATAAGTTGATCGACGGCGATCAAGCGTGAAAGTGTTTTTATTCATTGCATCAAAACCTCATTTGAAGAAAAGCCCATCGGGTTTTTTGAGGTTGACTGATCAGGAGAGGGCGGATGTCTGACAGGTTCTCACGACTTGATCGGCTTAAAGAGCAGCTGGATCAGTATCGACCGCTGCCTCATGCCGTTGTCCGCAACCTACATGAATCGCTGGTTTTGCAATGGACTTACCATAGCAACGCCATCGAAGGGAATACGCTCACGCTCAAGGAAACCAAGGTCGCTCTTGAAGGTATTACGGTGGGTGGAAAAACCCTGCGAGAGCACTTTGAGGTTATTAACCATCGAGAAGCGATTTGGATGGTTGAAGACTGGGTTAAGCAGCGTGAGCCTCTATCCGAATGGTTGATCAAATCGCTGCACCAGCTGGTACTCAAAAACGTCGACGATCAGAATGCCGGAGCGTATCGCCAGGTCAATGTCATGATATCAGGTGCCGAGCACCGGCCACCTGAAGCCTACAGGGTTCCTCAGGCGATGAGCGATTTTCTTCATTGGTATCATCAAGAGGCTGGCACTTTGCACCCCATTGAGCGAGCTGCCCGTTTGCATGGTGAGTTCGTCAAGGTTCACCCTTTCGTTGATGGGAATGGGCGGACATCGCGGCTTCTGATGAATTTCGAGCTGATGAAAGCAGGGTTCCCTGCCGCTCTGATCAAGGTAGAGCAGCGGTTGGCTTACTACGAAGCACTGGATACTGCCCATTGCACCGGCAACTACGATCTTTTTGTCGACTTGCTTTGTGACAGCGTGGAAAACAGCTTTGAGCCTTACTGGTGGGCGCTGGGCATTAATAGACAGCCGGACAGCAAATGAGGTTTTGATGATAGTATCAAACAAGGTTTTGAGGTTATCCGCTTTTGGTGCCTTGATGATTTCATCATTGTCTGTCCATGCTGACGTTGCCATCGCAACCTGGAACATTAACCACTTGGGCTGGAACAACGACAAGGACTTAGCGATTTTAGGTGAGATAGGTAACAGTTTCGATTTGCTCGCAGTGCAAGAGGTCATGAGCGAAGATGGCGCTGAAAATTTGCATCTGTCGTTGGAGCAAGCATCAGGTGAACCTTGGGGATACGTGATGAGTCACCTGATCGGGCGCAGTAGCTATAAAGAGGCGTATGCGTT
This sequence comes from Halomonas sp. 3D7M, assembly GCF_014897885.1. NCBI lineage: Bacteria > Pseudomonadati > Pseudomonadota > Gammaproteobacteria > Oceanospirillales > Halomonadaceae > Halomonas > Halomonas sp. 3D7M. Next base: position 5,860 of record NZ_JABUZF010000100.1, read on the forward strand.
CTTCTGGCGAGAATCAGAGGTGTCAGCATCGGGTGGGGACGCTGTGTTTTTCGACGGTGCGGACGTCTTTGCACGGGAGCCGTATTCAGCGCTGTTTACTGATCGAGATACCAGTGAGACATTTGCCATTGCCAACGTGCATATTCTATATGGCGATAGTGTTCGTGACCGGCTGCCTGAGATTGAGGGGTTGGCTGATTACTGGCAGTGGTTAGGTGAAGAAGCCTATCCTGGTGTGCCTCGCATACTGGCAGGGGACTTCAACCTCGACAGCGAGCACCTTGGCTTTGACACGCTTGAACTTTTGGGTGTTGAAGCGGCATACGAGGATGGCAGAGGCACAACGATCAGCACGACAGAGGACAGGTATCCGAATCACTACGATCACATGTTCCTGCAGGAAGGCACGTCTTTGTCAGTAACCGACCAAGGTATTCTGAGATTCCCTGAGCGCTGGGGAATCAATCATGAAGTTGCCCGTGATGCGATCTCTGATCATGTGCCTGTATGGATTGCCTTGAACGGCGCGTCTTTGCGCTTACCCGATGATGCGACAGTCGTGGCATCTTCCAAGACAAATACCTGCATTGATATCAATTCAGCGCCAGCGGATGAATTAAACGATCTGCCCCATGTCGGCGAGAGCAGGGCAACAGCGATTGTTGATGGTCGGCCTTGGTCGTCACTTGATACGCTTGTTGCCGTCAGTGGCTTGAGCGATGGCCGCGTAGAGGACATTTCTTCTTCAGGGTTGGCCTGCGATCTCTAAAGGATATATGGAAAGGATAAAAGGACAAAAGGGAAGAAGGAGGCTCAAAAATATCTATTTCAGACAGTTGTTTAGCGATCAAAGCTGTCCACTCCGTACATAGAAACCTGTTCACTCCATACATAGAAACCTGTCCGAGTCGTACATAGAAACCTGTCTGCTCCGTACATAGAAAGGGGGCTCTGGCCTTACTGCCCTGGGCAATCCGTACAGAGCGTACATAGAAAACCTGTTCACTGCGTACATAGAAACGTGTACAGACCGTACATACAAAACCCTGAAATACCTCAAACCCGTCCAGAGCGTACATAGAATGGCAGCTTTTTTTCACTGGGTTATCCCCAAAATCTGTGGATAACTCAGAAGATTTACAGATCGTACATAGAAACGTGTACAGATCGTACATAGAACCCGATGGTTTGCTCTGGAGGCTCCAATCAGAAAGAGGCTATGTCCACGCGAGAGGCTTCACGCTGCAGAATGTGTACAGATCGTACATAGAATATACAGGTGTTCTCACGTTAGAAACCTGTACAGAGGGTACATAGAAGCAGGGTGCGACAAAAAAAGTGCAGAATGTGTACAGAGCGTACATAGAAGGAGCGGCTTCGCTTCGCTACACTCAGTTCCATAAAGCCGTACTCACCGAATCAGAGAAAGGACATGGCACAGCATCCTCGCACGGACTGGGAGAAGGTCACTAGCGACCTGCGCAGATCAAAAACAAGCAAAGCCGATCAATCGGACTCACCGCCGACGAACCTGTCACTCGATCTTGATTCGATCATGCCGGAAAGTGGGCAGGCTGAAGACGTTGCCAATGTACCGGCACTCAAGCTGGCCGAGCCGGATGTTCTGCCTGACGCAGCACTGACGCCTGAAGGGCAGTCTCTTCGTGATTTCCAGTCGACGCTGACAAACACGCCGGAAGAACGCGCCAATGCGTCCAACCTGATGCAGTTTTGGGAGCGCATACCCCGTTACAATTGCAGCGATATCCAAGGGATCAATAACAGCCCTGACGCGAAGGAAATGGGGATCGTCAACTATTCGTTTGAAGACAGCGGCGAGCATTACACCCTTGAGATGACACCGGCACAAATTCGGACAGAAGCCAACGGCGTTCAGCAGACCATCTTTTGCTACCCCGATAATACCGATGAGCTTGTGGAGCTGGCGCTGGTCAAGCTGGCAATGAATAACGGCGATATCCTTCAACCGGCGGACATATCCCATAAACCTGCGAAGGGCAATGCCGCATTGCCGAGTTACGGGGTGCATTTCACGATTAACCAGCTGATGCAACAGCTCAAGCATTGGGGGAGGGGGCGTAGCTACCCAGCCCTGATGCGTTCTTTGGAAGTATTGAACAAGTGCAATCTGTCTGTTCGCTCGACCTCGAAAGGGGGAATCAATGCGCGAGGGGCGATTCTGCCTGAGCTTGTGTCATTTGAGCAGAATGGGTTTGATGCTCATGATCGAAACGGTTTCTGGACGGCAAGGTTTCACCCCATTATCAGCCTGGGTATTCATGCGGGCCTGTATCAGCAGTACAACGTGTTTCGTGTTGCACAAGTCAAAACGCATGTCGGTCATGCCATCATCAAGTTGTTGTTGCTCAACGGCCGTAACATCTCTGAGCAGACACCTTACTCGCTCAAACTGTCGTCCTTACAGGAGACGACAGGGCTTCTGAATTACAAGAGCCCGTATCATGCGCGCCGCAAGTTCCGTGAGCATATACAAAGGATCGAGGCAGAGGGGCTGCTTTCGCACGTTGAGTTTGTCGAGAAGAAGCGAGGCAAGCGCGTCATTGATGTGGAAGCGCGTATGTTTGCTTCAGCGTCTCTAGTCCGAGAGATGAAGGCGTCACACAAGCGCTCGAATATCATCGGTGAGCGTCGTTACGTTCGAGCCGCCATCCAGAAAACGAAGGGTTAAGGAGTAGCCGTGATGCAAGATGAGCCGAACCTGGTCGATAGCCCGCTCAATGAAACAGTGGAAGCGGAAGGCCATGCATTCACGGTGAGCATCTACCGTTTGGAAGCAGAGACAACCTGGACTCTGGAAGTGGTTAATGAGGCAGGTACATCTTTTGTGTGGGACAAGACGTTTGAGACTGACGCTCAAGCGCTAAGTGAAGCAAAGCAGAGCCTCAAGGATGAAGGCGTAGAGGCTTTTTTGGGTTGAAGGTAAGTGCCTAACTGAAAGTTTTCGTGCATAATGTACGTAGGATAACTGACACGGACGGAACCATGGCAAGGCGCTTCGTTGCACCTCTCACTGAGTCTGAGCAGCAGACGCTGTCCTCCGCCTAT
>NZ_JABUZF010000098.1:0-795 GCF_014897885.1 Halomonas sp. 3D7M
CTCCGGAATAACCGGGGCGGTTCACAACGATCTAGTATGCTTAGTTTCTTGTCACATGACATGAAAGCTCCTCAGGCAAGAGCGCTAGCATTTCTAGAAGCCCAAAAAGATCCAGCGTCGGCCACGACACAAGCTAATTTCTATAATCATTTGGAACAGTGCCTCACGATGGGGCTTGGGATGATTAATGACTTTATTAACTTAACACGAGTTAAGTCATTTGACTTGAAAAGAGAGTTTGTGCTCTTTGAAGATGTTGTTATGGAGGTGCTCGATCAAGTTTATCCGCTAGCGAAAGTGAAAGATATTAAACTAGTCAGTGAGCTACAAGATGAAGACGGGGCTCCTGTATTGGGCGATAAAGGCTACCTTGCAAGATCGGTATTTAACTTAATTGAAAATGCTGTTAAGTATACACTGTCTGGTGGCGAGGTTAATGTTCTTGTGTGTCGACAAGGTAAGTGGGTTGTGCTGCAGGTTTCTGATACTGGTGTTGGTGTTGAGCCCGAAGAGATTAATAATATTTTTGACGACTTTACGCGCAGCGATAAAGATAGCGTGGCGGAAGGGCATGGCCTCGGACTGGCATTGGTGAAAACGGTAGTCGCTAAGCATGGCGGTGAGATTTACTGTGAAAGTGAATTTGGTAAAGGCAGTCAATTTACCATGAAGCTACCTTCTTGTGAGTTGTGAGTTGTCGAAGTGCCAATTGTTAGTTGTTTTTTTGAATGTTGATGATATAAACGACGTTGCCTAGCTCAGGCATCTGTTGTAAGTGAATCCGCATAAGTTATG
>NZ_JABUZF010000107.1:0-22347 GCF_014897885.1 Halomonas sp. 3D7M
GGCAGGTCAATCCATCATGTCTACAATACTAGAGCAGAGTATCGGTTCAGATGCGGTGTTATTTACGGGGCGGGATGGTCGCGCGCTAAAGCGCCCTCCCACAACACCACTAATACAGTGGCGGTGTTGCAGGAGGCGTTAAGGTTTAGGCTTTTAGGACGTAACGCAGGGTTTCGACGACTTGATCGGTGGTGGTGCACCAGGCTTGGGCTTGGGCATCGACTTCTTTTAGCGGGTGAACAATATCTTCGCTGTGCAGGGTGATGTAGGGCTTGGCGAGTGCGGCGCAGTAGCCTGCATCAAACGCGGCGTTCCACTGTTTGTACTTGTCGCCGAAGCGCACAACTACCAGATCTGCTTGCTCAATCATGGTGCGGGTGCGGATGGCGTTGACCTTGGAGGACTGATGGTCGCGCCAGAAGCCATTTTCCGGCTTGCCCAGGTGATCGCCTGCGGCGTCACTGGCGTCGTGATCGGTGACCGGGGCGGTGAAGACGATATCCAGGCCCGCTGCATCAGCGCCGCGCTGAATCTCTTCGCGCCAATCGGTGTGGATTTCGCCAGAAAGATAGACGTAAAAGCTCATAGTCGCTCCTGATAACTTGGTTATTTAATAGGCAGGATTATTTTATGGAAAAATATTCCATATTGATACCTGGGTTTATTTTTCCGGCTTTTTGGCGAGCAGGTAAATATCCATAATCCAGCCGTGGGTGTCGCGTAGTTCCGCGCGGCGTTGGATGATTTGGTCGCTGACCTCGCTTAGCCAGCCTTTGATTAAGCACTGTTTATCCATGCCCAGGTAGGCGCCCCACCAGATATAGGTGTCGTCAAACGGCAGCGTGGTAAACGCCCCGCCGCTATCCAGCATCACCGCTACCGTGGCGGCATCGTTCGGCCAGCCGCGCTCGCGTAGGCGGCGGCCGGTGGTGATTTGTACTGGCTCTGCAAGCGCGTTGAGGGGAATTTTATGTTCAGCGGTAAGCACCTGCAGGCTGGTGATGCCAGGCACGACCTCTACATCTACCTGCTTACCCGCAGCGCTTAGCCGCTGGCTAATACGCAGGCTGCTGTCGTAAAGCGAGGGGTCGCCCCACACCAGCATGCCGACCCGCCCGCCATTGGGAAGATGTTCATCCATCAACTGCGCCCAAACGCTGGCAATCGCAGCGTGCCAGTCGTCTACCGCGCTAAGGTAGTCATTACGGCTATCACGGCTGGGAAGATCGAACTCGACGATTTTGGTGGTCACCGGTTCTTCTAACAGGCGTTCGCAGAGTAAGCGGCGTAGATCGATTAGATCCGACTTGGCCTCGCCCTTGCGGGGCAGCAGGATCAGGTCGGCGCTATTGAGGGCGCGCACGGCGGCCAGGGTGACGTGATCAAGGTTGCCGGTGCCGATGCCTATCAGCGATAGCGTGATCATAAGTCGCTCTCTTGGTCTTGGCTTGCCGTGGCAAAAGGCGAATCCGCCGACTGAGGGCGAAAGCGGCGGTCGTAGCCTACGGCATAGAGGCTGCTTTCCTGGAAGTCTTCGCTCTCCAGTACCGGCCCCACCAGAATTAGCGCGGTTCGCTGCATGGTGTCATCGATCAGCGCTTCTATGCTGGCTAGCCGCCCACGTACCACCCGCTCGTCGGGCCAGCTTGCCCGCCACACAATCGCGACCGGGCACTGCGCGCCGTAGTAAGGCGTCAGGCTTTCGACTACCTGGGAAAGGTTATGGATGGAGAGGTGGATAGCCAGCGTTGCCCCAGTGCGGGCGAAATTGGCAAGCATCTCGTTACTGGGCATGGCGCTGGCACGACCCGGCGTGCGGGTGAGCACCACCGACTGAGCCACGCCGGGCAGAGTTAACTCCTGACCTAAGGTTGCCGCCGCTGCCGCAAAGGATGGCACGCCTGGAGTAATGCTGTAGGGGATATTCAGCTCGCGCAGGCGACGAAGTTGCTCGCCCATGGCCGACCATACCGAGAGATCCCCCGAATGCAGTCTGGCGACATCCTGGCCTTCGGCGTGGGCGCGGCTGATTTCCTGCATAATCTCATCCAGCGAGAGCGGCGCGGTATTGATCACCATTGCCCCCGCCGGGCAGTGTTCCAGAATCTGCTCCGGCACTAAAGAGCCCGCATACAGGCACACCGGGCAGGCGGCGATTAAATCCCGCCCGCGTAGAGTAAGCAGATCCGGCGCGCCGGGGCCTGCGCCAATGAAATGTACGGTCATTAACTAATTCCTAGGCTTTGTACGAAAAGTCGGCGAGCGAAGACTAGACAAGGCAAAAATCAACGAAAAAACGGAGTTTACGTGGTGTAAATGAGTATTTTGAGGCGATTTTTAACGCCGTATTGTCGAGCACAGGCAGTTTTCGTGCAAAGCCTAACGCCAGTGCGGCGGTAGCCTGTCGATCCGCTGAAATGATCCTGGGCCCCACTAATCTCGCATTCGGGCCTGCTGCTAGCAGCGCCACGGCCTCGGCAACGCTGCCTGTGCCGCGCGCCTGCAAACTGTGTGTTGAATGGGTAAGCGTTGCCACTGTTGATAGCTCGGCATCTGCTACGGCAATGACTTCGATATTACGCAGTCGGCCTAGCTCTTCTACCAACGGCAACATAGAACGTGCCGCCGCCAGCCGGTTGATAAGGCCGTACTTATAGACAGCACCGTACTTGTAGACAGAGCCGTACTGGTCGATCAGTTGATCCAGCGCTTGGCCGAGCGATTTAATCGTGGCTTCGCGGCGAAAACCAAACCCTGCAATTCTCAATACCGATGGCTTCATCTAACGCCCCGCCACTGAACAATCGGATAGATGGCTTTCCAGCCCCGCCGTGTGCCGATGGGGGCTGCGTTGGCAAGCTCTAAACGCAGCAGTTCGCCGCCTACCTGCTGGTGCCAGTGCGCCAGCAGCGCTTCGGATTCCAGAGTGACGGCATTGGCGACGATACGCACGCCCTTGGGCAGGCGCTGCCATAAGTCGTCTAACAGCGCTTGAGATAACCCGCCGCCGATAAATACCGCATCGGGTAGCGGCGTATCGTTGAGTACGTCAGCCGCGCGGCCCTGTTTTACTTCTAGCCAGTCAACGCCAAGGCTGTTTGCATTGCTGCGTGCTCGTACTGCCCGTTCAGCGTTTTGCTCAAAGCCCACCGCCTGATTATCCGTATGCGCGAGCAGCCACTCAATGGCAACGGAGCCTGAGCCGGTGCCGATATCCCACAGCCGCTCGCCGGGCATGGGGGCAAGGGCCGCCAGGGTGATGGCGCGAATGGTCTGTTTGGTAATCTGGCCGTCGTGGTCAAAAAAATGATCCGGCAGGCCGGGCGTCAGCGGCAAGGCGGGGCCGTTACCGGCAACTTCCAGCGCTACCGCCACCGGATGGGCAATGTCGTCGGGCAAGCTGGCGTCGATACGACAATGGCGAATGCGTTCGTTATCGCCGCCCAAAGATTCCAGCAGCGTTAGCTGGGTATCGCCAAAGCCAAGGCTAGTTACCAGCGCCGCCAGCTCGGTCACCGCCGCGCCGTCTCTTACCAACACCAGCAAGCGTCTACCGGCATGCAGGTAGGGCCGAATACGGGTTAGCGGCTTGGCGTGTAAACCCAGGCAAACACAACGCTCCAATGGCCAGCCCAAACGTGCAGCCGCCAAGCTAAAAGAGGAAGGGGCTGGCAGTGCCTGCCACTCGTTTACGCTGAGATGCTGCGCTAATGAGGTACCCGCCCCAAACCAGAACGGGTCGTTGGAGACCAGCATCACCACCCGGCGGCCACGCTGGTTTAGCAGCTTTGTAATGCCATCAGCAAAGGGCACTGGCCACTCAATCACCTCAGCGTTTAGCGGCGGTAAAAGGCGCAGGTGACGGCGTGCGCCGAACACTACCTCGGCACTTTCCAATGCCTGTCGGCTTGCCGCTGTCAGCCCCTGTGTGCCACCCTCTCCCCAGCCTAAAAGGGTAAGCCAGGGAGCGTTGTTAACCTCAGCCATGATCAAAATCCTAATTCTCGGCGGAACCAGCGAGGCCAGCGCCCTGGCCAGCGCTGTTGCCAAGCGTGGCATTCCCGCCATTTTTAGCTATGCAGGGCGCGTTAACACGCCTAAACCCCAGCCACTGCCGACCCGCATTGGCGGCTTTGGTGGCGTTAATGGGCTGGTCACGTTTTTAGCCCAGGAGCGCATTACCCATATTGTTGATGCCACCCACCCGTTTGCCGCACAGATGAGCAGCAACGTGTTAGCCGCGGCGGCGCAGTGCGGTGTAAAGACCACCGCTTTTACCCGGCCTGCCTGGCAGCCTGTTACCGGCGACCAATGGCAAAGCGTGGCAAGTATTGATGAGGCCCTTAACGCCTTGGCTGGCCCGCCCCAACGGGTGCTGCTCGCGATTGGGCGAATGCACCTTAGCGCCTTTGCCGCTCAGCCTCAGCACCATTATGTGCTGCGTTTAGTTGACCCGCCAACCAGCCCGTTGCCACTGCCGGATGTCAGCACTGTGATTGATAGAGGCCCGTTTACGCTGGAAGGCGATCTCGCCCTGCTGGAAAATCAGCGCATCCAGCGCATCGTGTGTAAAAACGCTGGCGGCGAAGGTGCGTCGTCGAAACTCAGCGCGGCAAGAAGGCTCGGCCTACCCATTGTGATGATAGAACGGCCGGCACTGCCGCCACGCCACGAAGTTCATCGTATCGATGACGTGTTTAGCTGGCTTAGTGACCACTATTAATCATCACAGCGTTTAATCAGCCGAACGCGGCGTATAAACCAGCGGCACGCCACTGCGTTCAATCAAGCGGGTTTGCTGGGAACCAACGATGACCAGCGTGCGCATATCAGCCATATCCGTCGTTGCTTGCCCTAATGTGGTAACGCGAATTGCTTCTTCGGGGGTCGAAACCGCGCGGGCGAAGATTATCAATCGATCCGGCCCACAGGCTTCCCGCAGTACCTCTAGCGTTCGTTCAAACCCCGCTGGCCGTGCCTTGGAGCGCGGGTTGTAAAACGCCATGGCGAAGTCGGCCTCGGCAGCCAAGCGCAGGCGCTTCTCAATCAGCGCCCAGGGTTTGAGGTTGTCGGATAGATTAATGCAGCAGAAGTCGTGCCCCAGCGGTGCGCCGACGCTTGCGCTGGCGGCCAGCATGGCAGAAATACCCGGCAGTACCTGAATATCCAGCGTGCGCCACTGGGCATCCCCCGCTTCCAAGGCTTCGAATACCGCAGCGGCCATGGCAAATACGCCAGGGTCGCCAGAGGAGACAACCACTACCCGGTGGCCCTCAAGCGCCAGCTGTAGCGCCTGCTCCGCCCGGCGAATCTCTTCGCGGTTATCTGAGCCATGGCGGACTAACCCAGCCCTGGGAGCCACGCGATTAACGTAGGGCACATAGCCGACCACATCGGTGGCTTCGAGTAGCGCAGCCGAAACCTCCGGGGTAATCATGGCATCGGCACCCGGCCCGAGGCCGACGATTTTCAGCCAACCGCTCATGGCCGCCTCCCGTTGCCATGAATCAGCACAATCGAGAAGTAAGGCACGCTTTCGCCAACCTCGCTCAGCAGCAGCACGCGCTGCTGGGTCATGGCGGCGTACTCGATCAACCACGCCTCGCCTTCACGGCCAGCATGCGCCAGCGCTCGGCGTAGTTTGGCCAGGTTGCGGCCAATTTTCATCACCACCAGTGCATCGGTTTGGGCGATGCGCTCGGCCAACGTCTCTTCCGGCAGCGTGGCCATCAGCACCGTCATGATGTCATCACCCCAGGTAATTGGCTGCGCGGTAGCCGTCCAGGCCGCCGACATACCGGTAATCCCCGGCACTACCGAGACCGGCACGCGGTTCAGCAGCCGCGTGTAGAGGTGCATAAAGGAGCCGTAGAAGAACGGGTCGCCTTCGCAAAGCACCACGACATCGCACCCGGCCTCTGCCATCTCGATCAGTTGGGCCACGCTGCGTTCGTAAAAAGCCGACAGCAGTTCATTGTAGCGAGGGTCGTCAAAAGGAATTTCCGTGGTAACCGGATACTCCATGGGCAGCTCGGTTGCACCAGGGGCGATCAGTCCTTCCACTATGGTACGCGCATGCCCGCTGCGGCCCTGCTTGCGAAAATAGGCCACATGGCTGGCACCACGAATCAAGCGGTCGGCACGCACGCTCATTAGGTCTTGGCTGCCGGGCCCTAAGCCAACCCCGTAAATGGTTCCTTGGGTCATTCGATACGATCCGCCATGGCGTTGATGGCCGCTACCGTGACGGCGCTACCACCCAGGCGGCCACGCACGATACAGCTGGGCAGCGCGGGGTTAGCCAACAGCGCTTCTTTGGATTCCGCCGCGCCAACAAAGCCGACCGGGCAGCCAATAATGGCCGCCGGGCGCGGGCAGTCTGGGTCTTCGAGCATATTAAGCAGATGAAACAGCGCGGTGGGCGCATTGCCAATGGCGACCACGGCACCTTCCAGGTGCGGCCGCCACAGTTCCAGCGCTGCCGCTGAACGGGTATTGGCCATTTCCTGGGCAAGGCCTGGAGTGCGCTCATCGTTAAGGGTGCAGATGATGTCGTTATTAGCGGGCAGCCGTTTGCGGGTAATGCCTTCGGAGACCATCCGTGCATCGCAAAGAATCGGTGCGCCCTGCTCTAACGCTGAACGCGCTCGATTGACCACGTCATTCTGAAAATGGATATGCGCCGCCAGCTCCACCAGCCCAGCGGCGTGAATCATGCGTACCGCAACCGTTTCTTCTTCCGCTGAAAAGCGATCAAGCTCAGCTTCATTGCGAATAATCGCAAACGACTGCCGGTAAATCGCCGGTCCGTGTGTTTCATAAACGTGAGGCACCCAAACTCTCCAAATAGTGTAAAACGTCAGATTCACAAAGGCCGGTGGCCTTCGGTGCGCTATCGGCGCGACCGTTAACAATCACGTCAAAGCGCCCTTCGCGGCCGGTTAGGCACAGCGCTGCTGGCCGTTGGCGGGCGCAGCCTTTGGCGCACCCAGATATGTGTACGGTTGTTTCCACCCAGCCACTTAGCCGTTCGGCAAGCGGCTGGGTGGCAACACTCGCCTGTTCGCAGTATGGCGCACCGGGGCAGGCATCCATCGCTAACCGCGGGTCGCTATTATGACGGATTAAGCCATCAACCGCGGGTAGTGTATCGCAATCCTTCAACAATAAGCGCCGCCAGGGCGTGAACTGCACAGCACTGATATTTGTTAGAGAACCATTTGCCGGAGAGACAGTCTCGCGCAGCGTATTAGCCGCCACCCGGCCAAAAGGCAGCCCCACCACCATACCGTTGCTATGTTTGCCCAGCGCCAGCTTCTCGCCAGGGGATGCGGGGGCAGTATCAGCGGCCGCCCAGTCAGGCAGCGGTGCTATGTGCCGCCGCATGCGCCCAGAGTCCCAGCCGCCGCTGTCCACAAACCAATGGGTCAGGCGTATTAACTGCTCAACGGCGGCTTCGGGCTCGTTCACCGCCGTGCCACATTCATAGCCATCGGCGCGCACTATCAAACCGCCGTCCACCGAGCGCTCAATACGAAAATCAGCGGCGCTATCGCACAGCACCGGCGCTTTTCCTGTATCAATCGCAATACCGATCTTGCCGGGCATAGGCGCTAATTCGCTGCCCCGCACTTGCAACAGGCGGGCAATGGTATGAGTGTCATCGCCCTCTTGCCAAGCGGATGCCAGCATCAGCTGTGGCTGGCGTTCTGCTTGCGGGTCGTCGCTCACCAACTGATGCTCAATCAGAAACGCCATCAGCGGCGGCCAGCTGGCCTCGGTCACTCCCCGTAGTTGAATATTGGCCCGACTGGTTAGCTCGATCAAACCGCTGCCGAAGGTCTCGGCGGCTTCACACAGTGCCACTACCTGCTGCCGTGAAAGCTGGCCCAGCGGTGGGCGTACACGTACCAACAGGCCATCGCCGGTGGCCATAGGCCGCCACGCGCCGGGGCACCAACCTTTAATGCGCGGGCTGGTGGTCATAATTCCCCGTCTCTTTGGCTTCATCCATTTCCAGCAGCAGGTCTTGTAGCGCCTGGCCGTGTTCGCCGGGGGCTTGCCACATGCCTCGCTGGGCGGCTTCGAGTAAGCGTTCCGCCATCTCTTCTAAGGCTGCGGGGTTGTGCTCACGCAGAAACTGCTGATTAGCAGCGTCGAGCACCAAGGCATCACTCACCTGGGCGTACTGGTAGTCGGCGACTAGATCGGTGGTGGCATCGTAAGCAAACAGATAGTCCACCGTGGCAGCCATTTCAAAGGCGCCTTTATAGCCATGTTCACGCATGGCATTGATCCACTTGGGATTCAACACGCGCGAGCGGATCACCCGCGCCAGTTCCTCTTTCAAGGTACGAATCTTGGGCACCGCGGGATTGGCGTGGTCGGCGTGATAAATGGTCGGTGCTTTTCCGCTTAGCGAGCGCGAGGCGCTGGCCATACCGCCCTGAAAAGCGTAATAGCTGTTGGAATCAAGAATATCGTGCTCGCGGTTATCCTGGTTCTGCATCACCGCATCCAGCCCCTGGAGCTGCTGTTCAAACGCCGCCCGCGCGGCAGTGCCGGAAGCCTTAAACTGGCCGTAGGCGTAGGCACCTGTATCCATATAGGCCTCGGCTAAATCGTCGGCGCTGTCCCAAGAGCGGTTTTCAATCAGCCGGTTTAAGCCCGCACCATATTCGCCGGGCTTGCTGCCGAAGATACGGTAGCTTGCCTCTTGGGCGGCCATCTCTGGGCTTAGCCCTTGGTCTTCCAGTACTTGCTGGCGAGCAAGCACCGCCTCGCGGATGGTGTTGCTGTTACCCGGCTCTTCATAACTAGCCACCGCTTGCACGGCGGCGTCAAACAGGCGGATCACATTGGGGAAAGCATCGCGGAAGAACCCGGAGACCCGCAGCGTGACATCAACCCTTGGGCGATTGAGCAGCATCGAGGGGATCACTTCGAAATCACTCACCCGCTGGGAGCCCAGCGACCATTTAGGGCGCACGCCCATCAGCGCGAAGGCCTGGGCGATATCATCGCCGCCGGTGCGCATGGTGGCGGTACCCCAAATCGAAAGCCCCAAACGGCGCGGATAGTCGCCGTTATCCTGCAGGTAGCGCTCGACAAACGCCTGGGCGGATTTTTCCCCCAGCGTCCAGGCGGCTGGCGATGGAATTGAACGGTTATCGACGCTGAAAAAGTTACGCCCGGTGGGCAGCGTATCCAGCCGCCCTCGGCTGGGCGCGCCGCTAGGCCCAGCGGGAACAAAGATACCTTCTAGGCCGTCGAGCAGCGACTGAATCTCCATTTTCACACCACGCTGCATAGCGACCCATAGCTGGTCGCGGGCATAGCGCAGCTGCTCCGCCGTGTTGGGGTAATCTTGGGCCAGTTCCTCCAGGCAACCAGGGGCTAATACGTAGTCGGCCACCCAGCGCTCGGCCAGCAGTTCAAGGCGCTCGCGGGTATCCGCGCCGGTGCGCCAAGGGGTATCCAGCAGCTCCCTTAGAACAACGGGTTTAGGCTCCTGCCAAGGTTCGTTGCCAGCGGCTAGCGGATCAAAATCCAACCCTAAATCACTCGCTAGATTGTGCAGCAGGCCGCGGCTGGCCACCGCTTCACCACGGGGTAGCCGTAGCAGCGCCACCAGCGTTCCCGCCCGCTTCTCTTCAGGCGGCAGCGTGCCGAGTATGTGCAAGCCATGACGAATCTGCGACTCTTTGATATCGCACAGAAAGGTATCCAGCTCGTTGAGAATGTCGGCGTCATCAGTACTGTTTTCACAACCGTCGACGGCGTGCGCCAGTTCCTGATCGATACCGGTATCACGCAGGTGAGCGAGAATCTGGCTGCGAATCAGCGCTTCCCGGCGCGGGTCCATATCCAGCGCTTGATAATACTCATCACATAGCGCTTCAAGCTCGGCCATAGCGCCGTAGAGTTCGGCCCGCGCTAGCGGCGGCATCAGGTGGTCGATAATCACCGCCTGACTGCGGCGCTTGGCCTGGGCACCCTCGCCGGGATCATTCACAATAAACGGATAAAAGTGCGGCAACGGCCCCAGGGCAATATCCGGCCAGCAGTCAGCGCTCAAGGCGATGCTTTTACCCGGCAGCCACTCTAAGTTGCCGTGCTTGCCCACGTGGATGACTGCATCAACTTGATAGTGCTCGCGCAGCCAGTAGTAAAACGCCAGATAGCTGTGGGGTGGCACCAGCTCCATATCGTGATAGGACTGGGTAAGATCGTCGATAAAGTCGCGTTCCGGCTGGATCCCCACAAAGGTCTCGCCTAAGCGAATACCGGCGATCATCAAACGCCCCTGGCGGCATTTGGGGTCTTCGTTAGGCGCACCCCAGCGCGTCCATACGGTTTCCTGCAGCTCGCTGGGCAAGGTTTTAAACCAAGCAAGGTAGTCGTCAACGCTGATACTCTGCCAGCAGGCGCGCTGGTCGAGGCTGCCGTGATCGTTGGTCACCGCGCCCTGAAGTTGGCGGATCAACGCATCGCCATTTTCCGGTAGCTCGCTGAGCGGATAACCCGCCTCTTTCAGGGCGCTGAGAATCTGCAGCGTCGATGCGGGGGTATCCAGCCCGACCCCGTTACCGATCCGGCCATCCCGATTGGGGTAGTTGGCCATGATCAGCGCGATGCGCTTCTGCCTATTGGGGGTTAGCCGTAGCGAACAAATGCGCCGCGCCAGCTCGGCGACAAAGGCGGCTCGTTCTGGATGAATCACGTGGTGGGTCACTGCCAGCTGGCAGCGCTGGTTATAGTGGGCTTCGGCTTTAAACCCCACCGCCCTAGTGATAATGCGACCATCCATTTCGGGGAGCACCACCTGCATGGCCACATCGCGGCTATGCAGTCCGGCGGCCATGTCCTGCCAGTCTTCACTGGTGCTGCTGGCAAGTATCGCCTGGAGCACCACGGGTCGCCCCACAAACAGGCTGTCGGGTAGCTTTTCACCCAGAGCATCCAGGCCGTCGGCGTTGCGATTGACCGCAAAGCTGGTGGTATTGATCACCAGCATGGCGCCGGTTTGCTCAATCAGGTGGTTGATAAAATCAATGCATGGCCCCTCTTTCAAGGAGGCCACGGCAACCGCTAGCGGCTCTAGCCCTTTTTCTTTGAGCGCTGCCAGTAGGCCATCTGGCACGGCAGTATTCGCCCCCTGCAAGTGGCTGCGATAAAACAGCAGCAGGCACACCGGCCGCCCGGGTATCTGACGGTCGCGCCACTCGCTAAGGCTTAGCGCCTGCTGGTCTTGCGACGCATAAATCACCGCGGCCGGAATAACTTTCGGCTCCTGCCATGCCAGAGAAAGCGATAAACATTCGCTGGCGATAAAGCGCAGCAACTGCTCGGCGTTATCCACGCCGCCCTCTCTTAAATAGCGCCACACCCGGTAAGCGCCATCAAAGGCGATGGTGGAATCTTCTAATAGGGCATCATCCGGTGCGTCGCAACCCGGCACCAAAATCAGTTGGCGCTCGGGCCTAGCCACCGCCCAAGCGAGCAGGCGTTCATGGCCGTACTGCCAGTAGGCTTTACCGCCCAGCAGTGAAACGATGACCAGTTGAGCCTTTTCCAGCACCCGATCTTCATAGAGATCATAGGCCGCCGGTTTTACCAAATTCATCCAGTTGGCTAGCCGCACCGAGGGGTACGCTTCCCCCAGGCGATCAACCGCCTGGGCCAGCGCCGACAGATTGCTATCAGCGGCGGACAGTATCACGACCTCGGCGGGGCTCTGCTGCAGATCGATAATGCCTTCATCATCGACAAAGCCCCCGGGCTTGGCGGCAAATAAGTGCATTAGGTGGCCGTCTGAACCTCTGCCTCAGTTAGCGCTTCACGTAGCGCGGCGCTATCCAGCGATTTGCCAATAATTACCAGCTGGGTCTGGCGCGTCTCGTCCTGGCTCCAAAGCCGATCGAAGTAACCTTCCAAACGCTCGCCAACCGCCTGAATAACCCGGCGCATGGGTTTGCCGGGAATCGCCGCAAAGCCTTTGGCGCGGTAGATCTCATGGCTTTTCAGCAGTTGCTGCAGCTTGCTGGCCAGGGCGTCGCCATCCACTTCACCCAGGGTAATCACGCAGGAATCAAAGTTATCGTGGGCGTGGTCGTGGTGCGCGCCTTCAGCGTGGTGCTTATCGTGATGATTGGTGATGCTGTCAATATGCTCTTCGCTGGCCGCACCAATGCCCATCAGCGCTTCCAACTGGGCGGTGTCGGTGGTCTGGGTCTGATCGATAAACAGCGTTTTTACCGATTCGCTCACCCGCGACTGAATCACCGCTTCAACCTGCGTGCGCTCTTCCGGGCTGAGCAGGTCCGCCTTGCTGACCAGTACCAAATCCGCCGCGCTTAGCTGGTCATCCAGTAGCTCACGCAGGCTGGGGTCGTGATCCAGGCTTTCATCAGCGCGACGCTGGGCTTCGACCTTATCCACATCGCTGGCATAACGGCCGGCAGCTACCGCGGGGCCATCAATCACGGTAATAATCGCGTCGACGGTGCAGTGCTGGCGCACGTCGGGCCAGTTAAACGCCTGTACCAGCGGCTTAGGCAGTGCCAGACCGCTGGTTTCGATCAGAATGTGGTCGATATCATTGCGGCGGGCAACCAGCTTTTTCATCACCGGTAGGAACTCTTCTTCCACGGTGCAGCAGATGCAGCCGTTGGCCAGCTCATAGATGCTGCCATCTTCCCCGTCTAGCTGCCCGCCTTCGCTACCCTCTTCACACCCCAACGCGCAGCTGCGCAAGAGGCTAGAGTCGATATCCTGCTCGCCGAACTCATTCACAATCACGGCGATCCGCTTGCCGGTAACCTGGCGCAGAATATTGGCCAACAGCGTGGTTTTGCCGCTGCCGAGAAAACCGGTGACGACCGTGGCGGGAATCTTGTTTAACTTCACATTACTGGGTTGCATGGGTAAATGCCTCGCTGTATCGCTGTTCAGCGTGCGCCGGGCTGGCGGAAAAAAGCCTCGCCACAGCGTCAGGATTGTTGGGGAAAAACAGATGTAAATAGGTCGCCGTTAAGCGATTCTGACGGTAAATCGCCTCCCCCGGTGCGGGGTGGCGCTGGCGACGGCCATGAGCAATCGGCTCGGGGGTGCCTTCGGCCATAGAGCGGTGGTGGGCATGGCCGCGAACCGGGCCTTCCGGCAGTTCAGCCGTTTGCATCCCCTGGCAGCCACGCCGACCGCGCATCGCCCCCTGCCCAGGCAGCAAGCCGAGCATGGGATGGGTGATATCGTCGTAGTCAGTCAGGGTTTCCAGGCAGTACAGCAGGCCGCCACACTCAGCCAGAATGGGCTTGTCGGCGCTATAGAAAGCCTCAATGGCCGAACGCATGGCGCTGTTACCGGCCAGTTGCTGGGCATGAAGTTCCGGGTAGCCTCCCGGCAGCCACAGCGCATCGCATTCGGGCAGACAGCTATCCGTCAGCGGCGAGAAGAAACGCAGCGTTGCGCCCATCTGCTCCAGCAGGTCGAGATTGGCCTGATAGATAAAGCTGAAGGCGGCATCACGGGCTACGCCAATGGTGCGGCCTTTAAGTACCGGCTTAACGGCCGCAAGCTGCTCTTGCGGAGCGGCAAAGGTCACCGGTGGCAGTGCTGCAAGCGCTTCCAGCAGCCCAGCCGCTTCCAGTGCCTTGGCACCCGCTTCAAAGCGTGCCTCTAAATCCTCGCGAATCTCCGCAGCTTGCACCAGCCCAAGATGGCGTTCGGGGAGCGCTAAATCAGGGTCTCGTGGCACAGCGGCCAGCAAAGGAATCGTCGCCGGCAGCGCCCCTTCGATCAGCTCGCGATGGCGCTGCGAGCCGCAGGCATTGGCAATAAGCCCGGCGATATGGATATCATCCCGAAAGTTGGCAAGCCCTGATACCAGCGCGGCTGCGGTCTGCGCCATACCTTTTACATCCATGACAATTGCCATGGGAATAGCAAATAAGGCCGCCAGGTCGGCGCTTGAAGGCTCACCATCAAACAGCCCCATGGCTCCTTCGACCAGAATCAAATCCGCTTCACAGGCGGCGTCATAAAAACGCTGGCGGCAGTAGGCTTCGCCTGCCATCCATAAATCTAACTGATCTACCGGTTGACCTGAGGCCTGAGCCAATATCTGCGGGTCCAGATAATCAGGGCCGGTTTTAAACACCCGCACCACCTTGCCCTGATTACGTAGCAGCCGCGCCAAGCCCGCCGTGACGGTAGTTTTACCCTGGCCAGAAGCCGGGGCAGCGATAAACAGCGCGGGGCAGCGAGCGGTTAGCATACTCATTAATACTCGATCCCCGCCTGAGCTTTGACACCGCCGCGAAACGCGTGGCGCTCATCTTGAACAACGCTGATGGTATCGGCGATTTCCTGCAGCGGCGTGGCCATGGTGCGCCCAGTAATGATCACGTTCTGGTGCGCCGGGCGGCGTTGCAAGGCTTCTACCACCGGCTCGGGGTCGAGATAGCCGTACTTGAACATGTAGCTCATCTCATCCAGCACGATCATATGATAAGCGGGGTTCTCCAGCAGTCCTTTAGCGACTGCCCAGGCGGCTTGGGCGGCTTCGATATCCCGCTCGCGATTCTGGGTTTCCCAGGTAAAGCCGTGGCCCATGATGTGCCAATCAAGCTTGGGATGATCGCGAAAGAACAGGTATTCGCCGGTTTCGCGGCGGCCTTTAATAAACTGAATGACCGCGCACTGCTGACCGTGCCCTAGTGAACGCGCCATGGTGCCAAAAGCCGAACTGCTTTTTCCCTTGCCGTTGCCTTTAAGCAGAATCAGCACGCCACGCTCTTCGGTGGCACGGCTAATACGCTCATCGACCACGTCTTTTTTGCGCTGCATGCGGTTTAAATGGCTAGCGTCACTCATGGGCTTTCCCCAGGTTGATGTGCAAAAACAGAATGTGCAAAAGCAGAATGTGCCAAAGAGGGTTTACCAAACGAGGCTGGCCAATAACGGGCGCCTAATTGCTGGGCGATGCGTACGCCCTGCCCGCGTTTAACTCTCGATTGCTCGGTATCGATCAGCAGGCAATCACCTAGCGGAGCGAGATCGTCAACCGATTCCCGTGTGCGGCCATCGGTAATCAAATAAGTACGTACCTGTAAGCCAGGCTCGCGGCGCTGCCACTGTTGAATTAGCCGTTTGGCTTCCACAATCGCTTCCCGCAGCGGCGTGCCACCGCCGCCCTTGGCATGATCAAGCGTGCCCCGCGCGTTTTTGGGAGCACGTCGACGTGACAGTAGCGACACCACGCCACCATTACCAAACCCAAGCACCGCGACTTGCTCCCGCGCAGCATAAGCTTGGGCGACCAGCGACTCCACCAGCCCTTTGGCTTGGCCTAACAGGCGCTGCCCCAAGGTGGAGCCAGAGGTATCCAGTAGCACCAGGTGCGCTATCGCCTGCCCTGCGCGAGACTTGCGCATTTTCAATTGCTGCCAAGGCCACTGGCCACGGTTGGCGATCAGCGTCGCGAACCCGTCTAGCCGCGAGGTTTCCGCCAGAGAACGCCCTCGACCGGAGACACTTCCCTTGCCTGAGCTAGCCGCTGTATCGGCGCGTTGCACACGCGGGGAAAAGGTATTGCTCTCGGGCAGGTTAACCGCTGGCTGGTTAATGGACGCCTGTGCCATGGGCGGCATAGCGCCCCATTGACCCTGCTCACCATTTTGATGGGATGATCCGCCGGTGGGCGCGTTATTAGCTGACGACGATCCGCCCTCCCCATTTGAAGGCGTTTGATTAGGCGGGGAGGACGGCGGATATTGCTCTGGCGGCTGGGTTCGACGATGTGCCAGCACCCAGGGCGCCACCGTATCGATATCTACTTGGCTGACGCTTTCCGCCCCCCGCCAGGCTGCATGAGCCTGAGCTGCTCGATGCCAGGTAACGTCTGCCCGCAGCCCTTCAACGCCTGCGGCTTCGCAGCGTGCAGCAACGGTCTCATACACCCAGCCTTCGCAAGTCACTGATGCTAGTGCCTGTTGGGCATGGTGAATCTGCTGAGTCAGCGCTGCCTGCTCTACCGCAAACTGTTGTATGTAAGCCTCAGGGTCGCGGTCGAAGGCTTCGCGCTGCTGAACAATAGCAATGCGCTGTTTAACGCTGACGCGGTCAGCCTGTTCAATACAGAGCCCAAAACGGTCGAGCAGTTGCGGACGCAGCTCGCCCTCATCAGGGTTCATGGTGCCAATCAAACTAAAACGCGCCGAGTGTGAGTGGCTGATGCCATCACGCTCAACGATATTGACCCCGCTAGCGGCCACGTCTAGCAGCAGGTCAACCAGTATATCCGGCAGCAGATTAACTTCATCGACATACATCACCCCGCCATGGGCTTTGGCGAGGAGCCCTTCATGAAAAGTGGCTTGCTGCTCGGCTAGCACCTTTTGCAAATCAAGACTTCCCACGAGCCGGTCTTCGCTGGCACCGAGGGGTAAGGTGACAAAGGGTGGCTTTTTGCCATTGGTGTCGTTAGGCAAAACCGCCGCCAGTGCCCGCGCCAGGGTGGATTTCGCACTGCCCCGAGGGCCGCTGATCAGCACACCGCCAATGCGCGGATTAATCGCATTCAGCAGCAAGGCGGTTTTCAGCGCTTCCTGGCCGACAACACCTACAAAGGGAAAGTCACTCAACCGAACCTCCCATGCAGAGCATCCCCGAAGCTTGAACTTGATTCATGATGACTTGGTAAGTAATGATAAAACCATTCATAAGGAAGCGATGAAATAAAACGTTGCAGTATAGAGGAAGGCGCGGCTTTGAAGCCAGCTTAGTGCCAAGCATTCCCTAGAAGACAGTCCCTATTAGTACACGGTAAGACAGGCCTAATTTCGACACTAGGCCAAATTGATATGACATTTAAGAATACCAAGCCACAGAAGATTTGGTTTGTCTTATCGTAATGAAAAAAATGGATTTAATGTCAAATTTAGCCGAAAGATCGGGCTTTTTGTTGTTCTACCTTTACCCGCCACCTAGAATAGCTGCCGTCGGTGTTCCTCACGGAACTTAATAGAGAATCCGCTGCGGCTTAGCCGCGAAACGGAACTGCCCCCGCAACTGTAGGCGGTTAGCGATGCTCAATGAGCCACTGGACGTATTGTCTGGGAAGGCGAGCTAGCCATGACCCGTCAGTCAGGAGACCTGCCGACCATGTTAATTAATCGAGCGAGACAGTTCGGCCAGATATTTTTTCTGGCTGTACGCATCGCTCATCATGCACGGGAGTGTACATGATGTTGAGATTGACCACGGCGGTGGCTGCCAGTGTTGTAAGCCTTGGGCAGACGGCTCACGCCGCTACCGATTACCCCCTCACGCTCACCAGTTGCGGACACGAGATTACTCTAGAACAAACGCCAGAAAGCGTAGTGAGTATTGGCCAAGCCCCCACAGAAATGCTCTACCTACTGGGTCTTGCCGATAACGTCGCTGGCACCGCCCTATGGATAAGCCCGGTACTGGAAGAGTTTAGCGAGATAGATGCCGACGTTAAGCGGCTTTCAGACAACGCCCCCAGCTATGAAAGTGTTATCGCCCAACAGCCTGATTTAGTGGTCTCAGCCTATGAATGGATGATCGGCCCCGCGGGCATGGTAGGCACTACCGACATGTTTGATGACGCGGGTGTCCCTGTCTGGACCCTACCCACCGACTGCGTAGGTAAACAAAATAGCCAAAGCATCGATGGCACCCGCACCGCCCTTTTCGATACCGAAACGCTCTACGAGAGCATTGCCACGCTAGCGTATATCTTTGACGTCACCGAACGCGGTGAAGAGGTCATCGCTGACCTTCGTACACGTGAAGCAGCTTCCGTGGCGAAGGCCGAACAACTCGATTTACCCGATGACCTTAGCGGTGTCTTCTGGTACTCCTCTGCCGATCTCAGCATTGACCCTTATGTAGCAGGCATCAACAGCGTACCGGGCTGGATGATGTCTACGCTGGGTATTCGCAATGTAGTGACCTCTGAGGAAGAATGGCCCACCGTTGGCTGGGAAACCATCGTCCGCAGCAACCCTACCTTTATTGTTGCGGCCAAAATGGAGCGACGCCGGTTTCCAGCCGACGATATTGCGCTTAAACGCGAATTCCTCTTCACCGACCCCGTCACCAGTATCACTGAAGCCGTGGAGAATGATCGCATCATTGAAATTGATGCCCACGCAATGGATCCATCAGTTCGCTCAATCTTTGCGCTGGAAACCCTTGCCGACAAGCTAGCTGACTTCAACCTGTCAGAATGATACGTGCTGCTGCGCACCAGTCACCTCGACGCTCGGATTGTTCCTGGCTCCTTGGGTGATGCGCCGCTAATTACGCCTCAACGGGTCTAATTATAATGAAGTTACTACTAAGAACTGGCTTACTACTTCGCTTTTTAACACTCAGCCTTTTAACGACTGGCTTTTTACCGCTAGCCGCGTTGGCCGAGACACACTCTCCTCAAATCCATACTGTCGAGATGCTTCACCGCAACGATAGTGGCCCACTGCCTTTTTCACCTAGCTATCTGGTTATCCAACCGGGGGATAGCGTGAAGTTTCTGGCCACTAACGCAGGGCATAATGCGGCCACAATTGCAGGAATGGTGCCGGAAGGTGGAGAAGCCTTCGTCGGCAATATTAACGAGGAAATAGAGGTAACGCTGAACGAAGAAGGCATCTGGGGCATCAAGTGTTCACCGCACTACACCATGGGCATGGTGATGCTGATCCAGGTGGGAGGTACCGCCGCCACCGAAAGCGACCTACCCGACAACCTCCCGCCAGCCGCACGACAACGCTTTTTAGATATTTTGTCTAAAAACGGCTGATACAGGAAAGTGCTCTTCGTTTAGATTAATAAAATGATATAACATTGCAAATTATTAAAATTTATCTTTTGTAGGATTCCGAAATGAAGCATGTATGTTACTCACTGATAGCCGCATCGCTGCTGCCCGCCTCATTCGCACTGGCCAGTGACACTACTTACCCAGTGAACTTGACCAACTGCGGCGTAGAGATAAGTGTGGCGTCGCCACCCGAGCAAACGGTAACGGTGGGTCAATCGGCCACAGAGATCCTTTACTCACTAGGGCTCGCTGATAGCGTGGTTGGTACCTCAGTCTGGTTTAATCCGGTCTTGCCGCAATTTACTGAGGTCAATGAACAGATCGAGCGGATCGCCAACGATGACCCCAGCTTCGAAGCCGTGGTCAACAAGCGCCCGGACTTAGTTGCGGTGCAATACGAGTGGCACGTGGGGCCTACCGGGAGCGTGGCCAGCCGAGATCAGTTCCATGAACTAGGTATCGCCACCTACATCATGCCCGCCGATTGCGACACCAAGGATAACTCTACCGGTGGCGATGGTACCCGCACCGCCGCTTTCTCGACGGAATCGATCTATAAAGGAATCACCGAGCTAGCCGAAATCTACGATGTTCAAGACGCTGGTGAAGCCCTGGTGGCAGACCTGAACGCCCGTGAAGAACACGCTATCAACCTAGCAAGCAGCCTTGATTTGCCGGAAGACCTGTCGGCAGTATTTTGGTTTTCATCAACGGATCTGGGGGTTAGCCCTTTCGTTGCCGGCCAACTGGGCGCACCGGGCTATATGATGGACAAACTGGGCATTCGCAATGTCATTGAGTCTGATGAAGAGTGGCCCACCGTTGGCTGGGAAAGCATCGCCAAGGCTGACCCCGATGTGATTGTTATCGCCGCCATGGATCGTCGCCGTTTTCCTGCTGACGACATCGAAGCAAAGCGTGAGTTTCTGCACAATGACCCGGTTACCAGCGAAATGACGGCGGTTAGAAATAACCGCATCGTAGAGATGGACGCCCATGCCATGAGTGCCACTATGCGCAGCATTTACGGCCTTGAGTCACTAGCCGAGGCGCTATCGACGATGTCTTTCAACTGATATGGCTTTTTACGAATGAGCATAGCGCTATCACGGCCCATAACTAAGCGCTTCGGGTTGCGCTGGCTTTGGGTGACGCCTCTTGTGCTGGTGGCCGCACTCATCGCGGGCACCGCCATCGGCGAGACATCTATTCCCGTTGATACGATACTCAAAGTGCTCGCCAATCAACTACTTGGCGCGGACTATCCAGTTGACCGAATCGACGAGGGTATTATCTGGAACTACCGCCTCAGTCGCGCCGTCGTTGCCGCTTGCTGTGGCACCAGCTTGGCGTTGGCGGGAGTGGTATTGCAGGCCCTGCTGCGTAATCCACTAGCCGACCCCTATTTAATGGGCATTTCTGCTGGAGCATCTACGGGTGCCGTTGCGGTGGCAGTTGCTGGGTTAGGCGCTGGCATGCTGTCGTTATCGTTGGGTGCCTTCGCTGGTGCCCTCCTCGCCTTTGGCATCGTAGTGATGCTCGCCCATGCGGCCAACAGCGGTGTTGGTGGTGGGCGTGGTGTTCAGGCAGCAGGAGCAATTATTCTGGCGGGGATTGCAGGTTCGCAGCTGTTTAATGCACTGACAGCTTTTATCATTACCAAGTCAGCAAGTGCTGAACAGGCGCGGGGCATTATGTTTTGGCTGATGGGCAATCTCTCCGGAGTGCGCTGGGCTGATGCTACCCTAGCGGTGCCTGCCGCGCTGTTCGGGCTAGTGGTTTGCCTATGGCACCGCCGCTCCTTGGATGCGTTTACCTTCGGGGCTGACAGCGCCGCGTCTATGGGCATTGCAGTGCGCCCGGTGCGCGGCATGCTGATTATCGCAATGGCGCTGGTTACTGCGGTAATGGTTTCCATCGTAGGAGCGATTGGCTTTGTTGGCTTAGTGATTCCCCATGCGATGCGCTTTATTGTCGGCAGCCAACACACGCGATTGATACCCGCCTCCGCGATTGCTGGCGCAGTATTTTTAATCGGTTCAGATATTCTTTCGCGCACTCTAGTGTCTGGTCAGGTGCTTCCCATCGGGGTGATTACATCACTGATCGGCGCGCCCGCTTTTGCGCTTATTCTTGTCCGTGGCAAGAGGCATTAATGCAATTATCCGCAGAACAACTCACCTGGGCGATACATGGCACGCCACTGGTCATTGACGTCAACCTCACAGTCGAGCCCGGTCAGACCTTTGGTCTGGTGGGGCCCAACGGCTCGGGAAAAACGTCCCTGCTGCGTCTGCTGGCCGGTTTGAACAAACCAAAGACAGGCCAGGTGCGGATTGATAACCAGCCTTTGCACGCCCTCAAACAACGGACTATCGCTCAATCTATTGCCTTGGTTGAGCAACAGGCTGACACCACCGATAGAATTACCGTGCGCCAAGTGGTCGCGCTGGGTCGCACGCCTTTTCTTTCCGCCTTACGCGCCTGGTCAATTGAAGATGATGCCATCGTGGCTAAAGCGCTGATAGATGTTGATATGGCGCATATGGCAGATCGGCTTTGGCATACACTTTCTGGCGGTGAGCGCCAGCGCGTGCATATTGCTCGGGCATTGGCCCAACAGCCTAAGATCCTGCTGCTGGATGAACCCACCAACCATCTGGATATTCGCCACCAGCTGTCGATTCTTGAACTGGTCAGGCAACTGCCGATTACGGTGATTATTTCCCTGCACGATCTTAACCAAGCCATGGAGTGCGACCGCATTGGCGTTATGGATAGCGGCCGCCTGATCGATAGTGGCCCACCCCACGACGTGCTCACCGCCAGTAGGCTACAACAGACCTTTGGTGTGCATGCCCATGTGATCGATGACCCTGTCGATGGCAAGCAGGTCATGCGTTTTCGCAATGCTGTTTAGAAACGTTAGCAAAGGGTCAATGACTTGGGGTAAATGACATGGATAAATGGCATGAGGTAAAAGCCAAGTAAAAGGCGGCGATACCCCAGGGTATAGTGAGGCGTTTTCTTGGTTAAGATATTGGGGCCCAAATGAGTACTAACCACCCACCAAATGCGCATCTTGCTAAATGGGAAAATGCTAAAAACCCTGTGGTGTCGATGTTTAAAGAGTACCCTGCGGGCCATCACATCCCTCCCCATCAACACCAGCGTGGACAGTTAATCTATGCCAGTACAGGTACGATGAGACTGTGTACCCGCGATGAATACTGGTTATTACCTCCGTTTCGTGGCGTATGGATGCCTCCTTATGTAGAACATGAAATGCGCGCCAGCACAGCGGTTTGTTTGCGGACGTTATATGTCAATGTCGAATCGTTCACCTTAAACCTGCCTAATCATCCAGTAGGAATAGGCGTCACTGCCCTTTTACGCGAGCTGCTGATCAGGGCCTCTGATCTTGCCCAGTAACGATGGACATCTCAAGAATGTAATACACTGCAGTGAGGTGGACCATGGCAAGATCGACGACATCA
>NZ_JABUZF010000101.1:0-8867 GCF_014897885.1 Halomonas sp. 3D7M
ACTTCCTGCCACTCTTCCATAGAGAGCTCGGGAAAAACAGCATCACCATCGACATCAATATCCACTTCAGTGATATAGAGACGCTGAGCATGAGGAAGCGCTTGTCGATAAATCTCCCCCCCTCCCATCACCATAATTTCTTCGGCGGCTTCAATGGTGGCTTGTTGGTCAGCCAATGCCAATGCTGCTGGTAGTTCATGACATATCCGCACGCCTTCGGCGGCAAAGTTTGTATCACGGGTTACTACAATATTGAGCCGATTGGGCAGTGGCTTACCTATTGATGCGTAGGTTTTGCGCCCCATCACAAGCGGCTTGGCTTGAGTCATGCGTTTGAAGAACTTTAGATCTTCAGGCAGGTACCAAGGCAACTTACCCTCGACCCCAATCACTCGGTTTTTGGCCATCGCCACAATCATCGCTATCGGCACCAGGGGGTCATAAGCATGTTGCTGCTGACTCATACTGCCACCTCCGCTTTAATATGGGGGTGCGATTCATACTCTTCGATGTTGATGTCGTCAAAGGTGAAATCGAACAAATTGGTTACCTGGGGGTTAAGCACCAAACGTGGCGGCGCTTTAGGCGTGCGGCTCAACTGCGACTGAGCCTGCTCCAGGTGATTGCTATAAAGATGGGCATCACCCAACGTATGCACAAACTCGCCAGGCTCCAGGCCAGTTACCTGCGCCACCATACTGAGCAGTAACGCATAGCTTGCAATATTAAACGGCACACCTAAGAAAATATCCGCACTGCGTTGGTAAAGCTGACACGAGAGACGCCCATTGGCCACATAAAATTGGAACAAACAGTGGCAAGGCGGCAATTTCATTTCATCAACTTGACCTGGATTCCAGGCTGAAACAATCAGTCGCCGTGACTGAGGCGTCGTACGAATCTGCTCCAACACCTTAGCAATCTGGTCGACACTACCGCCACTGGGGCTCGGCCAACTGCGCCACTGATAACCATAGACCGGACCAAGATTACCGTTTTCATCGGCCCACTCGTCCCAGATGCGTACGCCATGCTCTTTGAGATACCCGATATTGGTATCACCTTTAAGAAACCACAGCAGCTCATGAATAATAGAGCGCAGGTGCAGCTTTTTTGTGGTTAGCAGCGGAAAACCACGGGAGAGGTCGAAACGCATTTGATGACCAAACACTGAGCGTGTACCAACACCAGTGCGATCATTCCGATCAACGCCTTGCTCCATCACGGTGCGCATTAGGTCGAGATACGGCTGTTCTAGCGCTTCTTTCGGCATGGGCGTTATTGCAGTCACGGAAATTCCAGATTAAAAATCAATTTGGGTAGATATTCTATACGCGTAAGCATCAGGCAGCCAGAAGCATTCCTGCCACTCACTCTTCACTCTTCACAACTTGGCATCAATAGGTTGATTACGCGACCAGGCGATAAAAACGAGGCCTAACGCGATCATCGGAAGCGTGAGCAGCATTCCCATGGTGAACCAGCCAAAGGCGAGGTAGCCAATGTGGGCATCCGGCATACGTACAAATTCAACCATAAAGCGGAAAACGCCGTAGCCTAACAGGAACAAACCCGAGACCAGCCCTCTGGCGCGCGGCTTGGCAGATACCCACCACAGAATGGCAAACAGCACGACACCCTCCAGAAAGGCTTCGTAAAGCGCTGAAGGGTGGCGCGGCTCTGGCCCCATACCAGGAAATGGCATGCCCCACGGTAGTGACGTTACCCCGCCCGGCAACTCATGATTGATAAAATTACCAATTCGCCCAGCGCCTAAACCAATGGGTACCAACGGGGCGATGAAGTCGGCGAGGGTGAAAAACGCCAGTTGTTTACGACGTGCAAATAGCCATGCCGCAAGCAGCACCCCTAATAAACCGCCATGGAAACTCATGCCGCCATCCCATACGCGGAACACCCATAGCGGGTCAGCCGTCCACTGCCCTAGGCCGTAAAACAGTGCGTACCCTAATCGCCCCCCCACCACCACACCAATGGCGCAGTAAAAAAGCAAATCACCGATATCATCTTTTGTAAGCCCAATACGTGGTGCCCGCTTGCATCCTAGCCACCATGCCGCCACAAACCCCACCACATACATTAAGCCGTACCAATGAACCTGCAGCGGGCCAAGTGAAATCGCTACCGGATCGATCGTTGGATAATTAATCATCGAGAATCTCTAAAGCAAACAGAAAGAGAACAGCAGTGTGGCATCAGTGAATTACGCCAATATGAAGCGCAAACCCACCACGGCCAACAGCGTTGCAAATGAAAACCTAAGCACGTTGGCAGGGAGAATATGGGCCAAGCGTACGCCAAGCCGCGCAAAGGGAACGCTTGTTAGCACAATTCCAATAAAGGCTGGCCAAAGGATAAAGCCTGTCGCCCACTGGGGAAGAAGCGGATTCCCCCACCCTACAACAATAAACGTTAACGCCCCAACCGCCGCTATTGGTAAGCCACACGCCGCAGAGGTTCCCACCGCTTGGGTCATGCTTGCACCACACCGTGAAAGCCAAGGCACTGTCATTGTGCCTCCTCCGATACCAAACAGTGCTGATATGGCCCCCACTACGCCGCCGGCAATGGTCATCGAAACTTTTCCCGGTGGCGTACTGCCTGGCTTTGGCGAAAGGCCAACAATCATTTTGGTTGCCAACAGCAATACGAACACCCCGAATAATGTTCCCAAAACGGTGCCAGAAAGGTTGCCAGCAATAAATACCCCCCCGATGGCTCCCAACATAAGTCCGGGCAACAACGCCATGAACCATGGCTTATGAATACTGCCTTTCCGGTAGTGCCCTAATGCTGACGAAGCCCCTGTGATTACAATTGTTGCCAGGGAGGTGCCTACCGCAAGATGCATGATGATGTCAGGAGCAACCCCTTGCAGGCCAAATGCAAAGACAAGCGCAGGCACAATGATTAAACCGCCCCCTACTCCAAACAAACCAGCCATGGTGCCTGCCACTGCGCCTAGCAACAAATACCCTGCCAAAATACTCAATATTGTCATTTATTTTGCACCTGACTATTCGCGGCAGGAACCCATTTGCTAATCATGCTGAGCAGTGTTTCAGGTTTATAGGGCTTGGCTAGTACGTCATCCATTCCTGCGGCGTTATAAGCGCCATGACCAGCATTATCAACGTTCGCGGTGAGAGCAATCAAAACACTGCGCCGCTGACTGCCACTATGACGCTCAAAGTTTCGCCAGCGGCGTGCGGCTTCTAGCCCGTCTAAGGTTGGCATAAAAATATCCATAAACACGAGATCATAAAAAACCGTTTGCTGGCAGTCTAAAGCCTGCTCACCACTACTGACGCCGTCTACATGAAACCCCTGGGTTTCGAGCATTTGGCGCGCAAGCATTAAATTAACAGGGCCATCGTCAACTACCAAGATACGTAGTTTGCGCTCAGAAGCTGGAAGCGGCTGCTCATAAGCATCTGTTTCATTAGCACTTTGCTGAACAAAATTAGTAAGCAGTGCGCGTATATCCGCGAGTCGCTCTCGCACGTGAGTAATATTCTTGTGACATGTTTCTGAATTATCCATCTGTAACATATCGCTCAAATGATCAAACAGATTGTCGGCTTCGCGCTGAAGTAACGTTAGATAACCAGACTTCAAGCGTGACTCTTCCCGCGCACGGTCGCGTCCAGCAATGAGGTGCTTCAACTGTTTTTGCTGGTGATGAAGGTCATCAAGCAAGGTTTGATCGGGTCGGAATGGCCCGCTTGAAGAAGCTAGGTGCTGGACATCCTCACCTGCACGAATGACGTCTGCTAACAGCTGATTGACCATTGCTAAGCGCTTAAGTGGTAGCTCCTCACCGATACCTTTCGCCTTTGAAGGAGCCTGCCCCGCTTTTCGATTAACCAATGTGGCGGCATGGCGCTCTAACTCAGCCAACTCTTGCATGAAACGGGTGTCTTTTTGCTTTGCGCGACTCTTAACCAGCATCAAAAAAACACCGACGTTCAAACAGCTGCCTAGTAGCAACGCGAGGGTCAACCACAGAGTGGTACTCCACGATGTTTGGCTGGGGGAGAGCCCCCAGACCACCAGCCCTACCAGCACACAAAGCAGTACCAAGGCCGCCTGAATGAGTAAAAGAGGCCACAGAACAGGCCAGACAATCGCATTCCAGAAGTGCTCTCGCTGATAGCATTGCATAGTGTGTGCGCCTTCCTAGGTGGCTTTTTAAACATTTCGCCTTAACATGTTGGCAGTCATAGCATGGCTGAGCATATTTATATTAATGTTAAGTGTATGTCTACGCCTCAATACTGCCATGCCACACTGACTGATTGAGGTCCTGTTACTATTCGTGAGCCTTACTTATGTGTTTAATCACCTTCTCTTGGTCCCCTGGCTCGTCAATACCATTACGCTTGGCAGGCAACCGAGATGAATTCCATCAGCGGCCTACTGCACCTCTTGCTCACTGGGGAGAACACACCGCCTTACTGGGAGGGCGCGACTTGGAAGCCGGGGGTACGTGGCTAGCCGCCAATTCACAAGGCGTTGTTGCAGCGCTGACCAATGTGCGTGACCCCGACCTGGCGACACCCACTAACGCGCCGAGCCGAGGCGAACTTGTTGCTAGCGTTTTACAAAGTGACGATGTGGAAGCATGGCTTAAAACACAGGAGCGCACGACCGCACATCGTTATGCCGGATTTAATCTTTTGGTTGCGACACAACACCGCATGTGGCACCTGCACCGTGGCCGTCATGGGGTAGCGCTTAATAGCGTGCCCCCGGGAGTACATGGCTTGTCAAATGCAACCCTGAATACCCCCTGGCCAAAATTAAATCTGGTTCGCGCCGCCTTGTTAAATAGTAATGACGAACAGTGGCAGGCCGCGACGCAATTTGCGCTGCATAACCCTCAAACCGCACCTGATGAGCAGCTACCCGATACGGGTGTCGGCTTAACGCTGGAGCGCCAGCTCTCCTCCGCATTTATTGTTGGCGAACACTACGGCACTCGTGCAACCACTTGGCTAACGCTAAACAACCGGGGAGAAGTGGAGATAACCGAACAGCGGTTTGGACCACTCGGTCGTTTTGAGGGAGAAACCACATTGATAGCACCACGCCCCCAGTCTCTATACCAGCCCCAGCACTAATCTCGCGGCGGCATTAAGTGTGAAAGCTGCCACTCATCCATACGCTGATTAAGATGCTCATGTACTAATGCTGGAGTATCCAGGTCCATGATCTCTTTAAGCAGCGTTTGTGCATCGTGCATCGGCACTCGGCGGATAGCGGCCCGCACTCTAGGCAGACTAGGAGCATTCATAGACAGGCTGGTGAATCCCATGGCCATTAGTAGCAGCGCACCAGCAGGGTCACCCGCTAATTCCCCGCAAAGCGATATAGGCTTTTCTAGCCGAGTGGCATCCTGGGCGAGTTCTTGCAGCGCCCCCAGCAGCGCCGGGTGCAACGCATCGTACAGGCTAGATACGCGAGGATTGTTACGATCCACCGCTAGCAAATATTGCGTAAGGTCGTTACTACCCACCGAGAAGAAATCGACCCGCTTCGCCAGCGCATCCATTTGATAAATAGTGGCAGGTACCTCAATCATAACGCCCACTTTAGGCCGTTTGACGTCAATACCTTCTTCGCCTAACTCTAAAATGGCACGATCCAGCAGACGAATCGCTTCATCCACCTCTTCCACATTGGTAATCATCGGGAAGAGCACATAGAGATTATTCAAGTCATGCGATGCTTTCAGCATCGCACGCAGCTGTACCATCAATACTTCTGGGTGATCGAGGGTTACCCGCATTCCCCGCCAACCCAAGAATGGATTAGCTTCCTCAATGGGAAAATAGGGAAGGTCTTTATCGCCACCGATATCCAGCGTTCGCATGACTACCGGTAGTGGCGCAAAGCCCTCTAACTGCTCTCGGTACATACGCATTTGTTCTTTC
Source organism: Halomonas sp. 3D7M (assembly GCF_014897885.1). Classification (NCBI taxonomy): domain Bacteria; kingdom Pseudomonadati; phylum Pseudomonadota; class Gammaproteobacteria; order Oceanospirillales; family Halomonadaceae; genus Halomonas; species Halomonas sp. 3D7M. The sequence continues at coordinate 5,958 of NZ_JABUZF010000101.1, forward strand.
TCACCGGGGAAGCGCTCAGTAATCATAAACGGCACTTCGGTGCGGTATAGGCCTACGCCGCCGATTCGGCTTTTCAGCAATGCTGAGGCATCAACCGCCAGCCCGGTATTTACCATCAGCGGCATGGCATGGCCATCCGGTGTTTCGCTGGGCAGGTCTTGTTCGTGCTCCAGCAACTCACTCAGTGCTGCTTCTTCAGCAATCAAGCTTTCGTAGCGAGTTCTTAGCTCTGGCGCTGGCCGCACAAACAATCGCCCTCGGTGGCCATCAATCACTACCGGGGCGCCATTTAAGCGCGGCAGCGGGAGATCCATCATCCCAAGCACCGTCGGAATCCCCATAGCCCGAGCAACAATAGCAACATGCGAGGTACTCGAACCACGTACGGATACCAAGCCCTTTAGCTTGTCCCTTGGCACCTCTCCCAACATGGCAACGCTGATTTCATCACCTACTAAAATGGCGTTTTCTGGGTAGGTTTCTGGGGTCGAAGGCGTGTCTTCTTGCAGATGAGCCAACACACGACGACCAAGATCGCGAATATCCGCCGCACGCTCACGTAAATAATCGTCGTCTACGCGTTCAAGGTATTGCACATGGCGGCGCACGACATCGGCTAACGCACCAGGTGCCCACTGCCCTTCACGAATACGCTTTTCCACTTCTTCAGAGAGCGCCGCTTCGCCAAGCATTTGCTGGTAAACGTCGAATAACGCCAGCTCTTGGGAAGAAATACGGTTAACCAAGCGCTCTGCCGCTGCGCGGATTTCATCGCGTGTTTTGCCAATGGCTTCTTTTAGCCGTGCGACTTCATAGTCTTGATCGCTGGGAATAAGGTCAGGCACGCTGTTTAGGTCAGCGGGCGGCGTAATCACTACCGCTTCCCCCATCGCCATTCCTGGAGAAGCCGCCACGCCTTTAAACATAGCTTGGCCACCCGGCAGCGCAGGGCGAGCAAGGTTACCGGTAGCGAGTGCGTGAGCCAGCACACCTGCCAACTGAGCAGCCATAGTGACCAGAAAAGCTTCATCTTCGTCGTCGTACTGACGTTTTTCAGCTTGCTGTACGACCAAAACGCCCAGCATGAGGCGCTGATGGATAATCGGCACCCCTAAGAAGCTTGAGTAACGCTCTTCGCCAGTTGCTTCAAAATAACGAAAGTGAGGGTGGCTTTGCGCATCTTCTAAATTAAGCGGTTCGCTGCGCTTAGCCACTAGACCTACCAAACCTTCGCCTAGCGGTAGCACAACGCGGCCTACCGCTTGCGTGCGAAGGCCAATCGTCTCCATCAATACAAGCGACTCGAGCTCCTTATCGTATAAATAGAAGGAGCACACATCCGTCTGCATGGCCTTTCGTATGCGGCGTACCATCGTTGACAGCGCGGCGTCGAGGTTCCGTGCGCCATTCACTTCTTGAATAACGCGTCGCAGCACCTCAAGCATGGACGTTTTCCTATTCACTATTATTTGCCTCGCTGAGGGATTTTCGGCCAACTGTCACTATGTCCTTCGAAGCGTCGCCTTTGAACTGTTTCTTTTGAACAGTTTACCTAGAACAGCTTCCTAGAACAGTGGAGCGCACGTTATCCATCGTGATCTTGTTGCGCCAAGCGCTGAACGCGAGGAGAGAGCTCCCGTAGCGCGCGCCGATATACCTCTCGTTTGAACGGCACCACTTGCCCCAGTGGATACCAGTAACTTACCCACCGCCAACCATCGAACTCGGGTTTAGGCGTTGCCGTCATACAGATTCGGTTTTCTTGGCAGCGAATCTTGAGTAAAAACCACTTCTGCTTCTGGCCGATACAAACCGGCCGCGAGTGGGTGCGAATCATGCGTCGTGGCAGACGGTAGCGCAGCCATCCCCGGGTACAGGCGACAATATCGACATCATCGGCGGTTAGACCGATCTCCTCAAAAAGCTCACGAAAAAGCGCTTGATGTGGTGTTTCGTTTGCCTTGATGCCTCCCTGGGGAAACTGCCACGCGTTTTGCCCTACACGACGCGCCCAAAGCAGCTGCCCCTGGCTGTTGGCAATAATGATGCCAACATTGGGGCGAAAGCCGTCAGCGTCGATCACGGACATCACCTTATAAATTTTCAGTTGTCCCCATTTTTCCACAAGGGAGACAAGCGTATCAATACAATATCACCCTAAGTGGTTAAACCATGGTGACTCTGCGATAATCCGCCGCTTTGCAAACCGTTACTGACGTTCAGTACTGAGCTAACGAGCAGCACAATTAACCAACACCATAAGGGGAGCGCCGTGAGTCTGGCCATTTTCGATCTGGATAATACGCTGATATCCATCGACAGCGATCATGCCTGGGGCGAGTTTTTGCTCGAACAGGGGGCAGTTGACCCAGTTGCCTACCGCGAGGCCAATGAGCGCTTTATGGCGGATTACAATGCGGGCACGTTAGACATGGCGGCTTTTTTGGAAATGGCATTGAAGCCACTGGCTGAAAATACGCCGGAACAGTTAGCCGCTTGGCATCAGCAGTTTATGGTCAGCAAAATCGAGCCGAATATCTTGCCTAAAGCAGAAGAGCTGCTGGCTCGGCACCGCACGAAAGGCGATACGTTACTGATCATCACCGCCACTAATCGCTTTATTACTGCCCCCATCGCTAATCGTTTGGGCGTGGACGACTTGATTGCAGTTGACCCAGAAATAGTAGACGGCCGCTATACCGGCCGAGTAGCGGGCACACCCAGCTACCGCGAAGGCAAAGTGACTCGCTTAAAGCAATGGCTTGAGGGCCAAGAGTTCACCATGGATGGCGCATGGTTTTACAGCGACTCTCACAACGACCTTCCCTTACTTGAACAGGTAGAACACCCGGTTGCCGTCGACCCCGATGATACCCTGCGCAAGGTGGCCGAAGAACGCCAATGGCGCAT
>NZ_JABUZF010000102.1:0-5864 GCF_014897885.1 Halomonas sp. 3D7M
TAATAGTCTGATTCATAAACCACAGCGACATTATCAAAATCAATGAATTGAGCAATTACAGATTTTTTAAATTTATCCAATTCATTTTCAGGGCTATAAATATTGCGTTGCACGCGATTCAAAACAAATTTTATTTTATCTTCGCTAACGCCATTTTCTACTAAAAAAGTATAAACCGAATAAGTGTCACTAATTTGCTTGTCATCTGGGGTTACAGGTATTACAAACAGATCAATTTCTTCATGACTATTTTTGTAGGAAAACATTTTAGATATAAATGTTTCGATGTTAGAAGAACCAACATCAACTACACAAGAATCAGACATTTCAATATTTTCTAGTAATTCGCCATAATTGATAGCACTAATTTTTTCACTTTCACCATGACCATCACTATTAATAGATTCTACACGGAACAATTCAGCATCTTCAATGCGGGGTAGAAGAAGCGCATTGCAAATCGTAGATTTACCAACATTTCCTGAGTAGTTAAGAGCAATCACTTTTTTATCGCTGGCTTGTAACATTGCATTTCTCCTATGTGAATTTTCTAGCACAATAAGTATTTACAATTTCTGCGAATTTTCGAATACCTTTACTATCCGCTTCTTCAGCTTCATCGTAAGTCAAGCCATTTTCAATAGCAGTTAATATTGTTTGTTTTTTCATTACCGGATGTTTTTTTAATAATTCCAGCCACTCATTCGATAATTCTACATAATCGCTTTCTTGCCTGTTTTTGACTTTCTCATTACTTATCTTTTCGTGCGCACGAATTATTTTAGCCTTTTCTTCATTCGTTTCAGTGGCTTTTAAAACTGGAAATCTTGGCTGTCCTCTTTTTGCTTCTATCCTTCTCATAGAAGACCTAAAAGCTTGATAAGCTATCACATCATCGCCATTCAAACCTAGCGCTAGATTGATGCTTTCTAAAATCCTTTTTAACTGAAAACCATAATGATTTTTAAGATCGTAGATATACGAGTAGTAGGCTTTACAGACATATGCCGCATATTTATCTCTTTCCGAAACACCATCACTTTCTATCAATTCTTGCAGCTTGTCAGGCGTATTTATCGGCTTATTCATAACACTCAACTCATGACTTTATTAAAACATCTTTTAGCGACCCCTAAAAGACCCTTAACCAACCCCTAAGCGACCCATAAGGAGAAAAAAAACCCCTGACCGACCCCTAGCCGACCCATGATAACAAATTCCACTCAATATACAACCCCTATACGACCCCTAAGCGACCCATAGAAAAATGCCACCAAAACTACAGGCACGTCACGGATGTATACACTACGCTTCGCTACGTTGTATAATCCGTCGTGCCAAAGGGTGCCCTTTGAATCCCAGCCGCTAACGCGGCTAAAACCAACCCCAGGTGCCAATATCGGAGGTCAACAGCATGGCTAAGCAAACAGGCGATAGTATCGTAATTAGTTTTCGTCTATCAGCAGCAGAATATGAGCCATACCGAGTGGCCTTAGAAAAAAGCGGGAAAAACCGTAGTCAGTTTTTCCGTGAAGTGTTTTTAACACTAAAACCAAAAATTGAGATTAAAGCTAAAACCGAAACTCCAACTGATTATAAAAAACTCCTATTTGTTGCTAACAAAGCATCAAATAACCTTAATCAAATAGCTTATCAACTTAACTATGCTGCTAAATCTAATATTATAAACCGTTCGATGCTAAATAGGGGGATAAATTTATTGGCATCTATTGAGAAATATATGCGGCGCGGAGTAAGAAATGCTCGTTAGGATCACAGGTGGTAATAGCGGAATTAAAGACTACCTGGAAAAAGGACAAAAACAAGATCGCCATTATAGCCGCGACGAGCTAGACCGCCGTGAGCCTATTTATGGTGACCTAGAGCTAACAGACTCAATAATTAACTCTATAGCGGATAAAGGCCAAGAAAGATATTTGCATATCACAATGTCTTTTAAAGAAAAAAACATTGAAACAGATAAGGTTAAAAATGCTGTAACCGATTTTATTAAAACAAGCATGGCTGCTTACAAAGCAGACGAGTTTAATTATTACGCTGAAATACATCATCCAAGATTAAAAAGCATCTATAACTCAGAAACAGCAGGATTTGACGACCGACTAACACACGTTCACATTGTTTTACCTAAGCAAAATCTTATTAGCAGTGGGCGACTTAACCCGTTTGGAAACTACATGCAAAATGTTGATTTCCTTGAAGCCATACAAGAGAAAATTAACCAAGATCATGGTTTAGAGTCTCCAAGATATAACCCTAGAGTAACGCTTCACAACAAAAATGATGCGCTGGGTAAGTATAAGCAGCAATTAGAAGCCAGTGAAAAAACACCGACTGCCAAACAGCGAGCAATTGAAACCGCTAAAAATGCTACTTACCAGGAGTTTCAAGATAAGCTTTCTGAAAAGGGTGAAGTGAAGGTAAGGAATGCGGGAAAGGATAACGAGTATTTAGCGGTTAAGTTTGAGGGTGAAAAAAAGTTTACTAACTTACGGGAACCCGTATTTAGGAAAAGCTTTTTAGATGATGGAAAACTTGAATTTGAAAAACTCTCTCCAAAAGTCATTAACGAGCGTGTAACTGACTGGAAGGAACGTAGAAGCAAAGAGATTAAATACATACACGATGCGTCTAAACCCGTTAGAAACGCTTATAAAGCACTGCAAGGCGTCGATAAAACCGCCTTTTTAAACAACCGAGAAGACCACTTTTACGCTCGGCATAAAACCATAGAAGGAGTAAGCGAAGATGAGCGATACAGTCTTACAGGAAAAGGCAACAATAAGCCCAGTCATTTTAGAACTAGAGGAACATTCAAGCCCCCTGGCTCCAGACGAGTACACAGCGTGCAAAGCTTGCATGAACGCACTCTGGTACACCAGCAAGGACGGACTTTATTGCTATTGCAGGGTGATGCACGTTCACACGTACATGCCGGAGGAGAGCAAACGGATAATGCTGCACGATTGCGACGGTCAACACATGGAGCCGATGGAGGATTAAGTTCTGCTATCCAGCATTTAGCTGCTGAAACTGTTAAACGCACCCCTGATCCTGGCGACTTAAACAAAGTTGCACCAGAACGCTTGTTAGATTATTGCCAGAAAACTTATTTGATAGACCCAAAAGAGCATAAAATCACGCAAAATAAAAATGGTGATTATCGAATTTCTTCGGGCGCACGAAATTTGTCTAACACCGATTTTCTTACTAAACATATTGGGCTAGATTGGCCCCAAGCACAGAAAGTTCTTACTACGCTTTATCATGATCAGCAAAACCAAAAACCAATTGAGCCAATCACTCAGGATAAACTAAAACAAGAGTGGCATGATTTCACTTCTAACATTAACACTAAACAGCATGACGTTAGATTTTTAGAGAAACGTATCAATAGAGACTATAAGAACCAAAGAAAACAGACATTAGAAGATTACCGACTAGAACGAATGAATATAAAAACTATTAAGTTAAACTATCCTCAAAAAGTTTACCTTGAGTCATTGGCTATTTATAATAAAATGGTGAAGCTAGAAACCTTAAAGGAGGAACACAGCAACTCTATAAGAGAAGCTAGAAACTCTATTCGACCATTTTACAAAGAACTCACTAATGAAGGTGACGATATGAAACACATGGAAAAATTAAAAAAAGCATTTAAAGCAAAAAATGATGCTTGGGCAGAAGATAAAAACAATTTTGAAAATGAAGTTAACGCCATTCAGCCAATGGGGGCAGATAAAAATCTTGCACCTAGCGATGCCGTAAAACGTGCTCAAAAATCAGCTAAAGAAGCCGTTAAAAGCGAAGGCTTGTCTAAGATAAAAATGCAAGACCTTACCCCTTTGCAAACTGAAAACGGAACTGACTTTAAACTTAAAACAACCCAGAAAACGCTTTTCCGTGATACAGGAAAACACCTGTCGTTTCCCAGCAGGGGCAATGAGCGCTCTAATATCGAAGTTGGTTTAGATTATGCGATTAACCGTTACGGCACCAACTTAGATATTCGTGGCACTAAAGAATTCAAAGCTTCGATTGTTGAAATTGCCGCAGAGAAGAATTTAGATATTACGTTCTCTGACAAGAAAATGAACCAGCAACTTGCTGATAAAAAAGCCGAAATGGGGATTACTAACAGTCAAAACCAGGTATCCCAGGGTGCTGACAGCCAAACGTATACCCCCTCGAAAGGAGCAACGCCCAGAGCGGAGACTAAAACTCCAGGAACGGCGGGCGTAGAAGCAACCGCAGAGTCTAAAGAAGCGACAAACCACAATAAAAACCATATTGAAAAGAAGCTGGAAGCTGCGTTCATGGCTGGTAAGGCATACGATCTTACAGACGATATTGCGTCTGACCGAAAACAACTTGAGGCATTCCACAGTGCCGCTAAAGAGCAGCTTAGTCAGGATAAGCAGATGCTTGACAGAGCCAACGTCGATCCAGAGTACCGCGATCAGCTTCAACAGACGAGGGACTTAGACACAGCGGAATTACAAGCAGGTGTAGAGGAGGGCCAAAAGGCGGTTGACACCGCAGAACAACGCCTCGAATACATGGACATACGGGAGCAAAAGCAGATGGACGCGCAACGCAAGATTGCCGATGCCGAAAGAGAGAACCTTAATGCAGCTTCAGAAAGGAGAGAGGTTGAATTGGGTTATCAAGTTAATAAGAAACAAGTTTCTAATGAGCTTAGTGACCTACAACATGAGGCTATGGGTGATGGTTACAACATTAAGCCTCTTGCTAAAGAGCATAGTGACTCGCCTAATCTAATTGCCGCCTACGTTCATGGCCTAAAAGATGCACAATCAGATGCACAGCAGGGAATAGCAATATCTTCAGACACCAGCCGTGACTATGGCGAACCTCAAGAATCTGAAGCTGTGGCTGCAAAAGAGATAGAACGCTTGGAAAAAAATATAGCGGCTGCTGATAAATATATGGATGACGCAAAGAGTCGCTTGGCCGAACTAGGCTATAAAATTACTGGCGATAATCTTCACACTGGTTATGAAAAATTAGATGCTGGTAATGAAAACGAGCTTTCTGATACTAATAAACAAACAGCTACAAAAACTGCTAGCAAATCCCAAGATCAAGATTTTGGTATGGAGTAATCCCATGAAATTTAAATCAATAAGCCCTGCAAGTGATTGGTTTTTTCGCCATGATGCCCCCCAGGGAAGCAGCAGCGATCCTATTTTGTATCATGTGGCGGTTTGGGCTGTTACCGAAAATGATGAGGTAATAGGTTTAATTGCTGCGTTTAATAATGGTGTCTTACACACACCGCCGCCCGTTCCTGGCTGCTATTTGCATCGTGACCAGCTAAACGAGAACGAGAAGCGCCTCATTTCTAAACGCTAGCGATTGTTTACTTGTAGCGTGTGGTAACTTCGCCTTCGGGTAACGTTCCACACGCTGTTTTTTTGGGGCTATTTATGGCGTACCAACTTGCTGAAAAAATTAGAAAAATACGTGAAGCCGAAACAAGCGGACGGGCCGAGTTTTCCCAACTAATTGGAATTCCTAAAAAAACTATAGAAAATATAGAGCTAACTGGTAGAGCGCCCAAGGGTGACTTACTGGCTGCCGTTTGTAGGAGATGGCCACGTTATACATTGTGGCTAATGACCGACCAAACTGACCCAGAAAGCGGGCAAGTTCAACCGGAAGAAAAAACACCTGGTTAAAACAGAAAACCCCCGACAGTCGGCAAACTGAAGGGGGCTAGGGGTCTGCAAAGGATGGCAGATGGCTTAATACTACTCGCTTTTTAAGCAGATAAAAACCCTCTTTTATAAGCATTGTTTGAGCGCCCAGCCAATGGCTGG
>NZ_JABUZF010000104.1:0-5500 GCF_014897885.1 Halomonas sp. 3D7M
GGCGTTTTTCAAGACTATCAACTACTTAATTAGTCTTGGCCCATCTGCTGTTTGATTAGATCACCGATAGTGGTCGGACCACCTGCTTCCGGCTCTTGATCACGCAGCTTCTTCAGATTTTGACGAGTATCATCTTGCTCTTTCGCTTTAACCGACAGACTGATCTGACGGCTCTTACGATCAACGCTTACGATACGCGCTTCAATGCTATCGCCTTCATTCAGCACGTTACGGGCATCTTCAATGCGATCAGCACTGATTTCAGACGCCTTGAGGATAGCAACAACATCAGTCGCTAGCTCAACGTGTGCTTCTTTGGCATCAACTTCTACGATACGGCCTGTAACGATGCTACCTTTGTCGTTAACCGACAGATATTCAGCTACTGGATCGGAATCCATTTGCTTAATACCTAAGGAGATACGCTCACGCTCAGGATCGATTGAAAGAATAACGGCTTCAGCTTCGTCACCTTTCTTGAAGTTACGGACGGCTTCTTCGCCAGTTTCTGTCCAAGAGATATCGGACAGGTGAACCAGACCATCAATACCGCCTTCAAGGCCGATAAAGATACCGAAGTCAGTGATTGACTTGATGGTACCTGAAACACGGTCGCCCTTGTTGTATTCAGCGTTGAAAGTTTCCCATGGGTTAGCAGTACACTGCTTGATACCCAGAGAAATACGACGACGCTCTTCATCGATGTCAAGAACCATAACGTCAACATCGTCGCCCACTTGGACAACTTTAGACGGATGGATATTCTTGTTAGTCCAGTCCATTTCTGAAACGTGAACCAGACCTTCGACGCCCTCTTCCAGCTCAGCAAAGCAGCCGTAGTCAGTCAGATTAGTGACAACTGCGTGCACTTTGGTGCCTTCCGGGTAACGGTCTTTGATGTTGACCCAAGGATCTTCACCCAGCTGCTTAAGACCTAGTGATACGCGGTTACGCTCACGGTCAAACTTCAGCACTTTGACGTTGATTTCGTCGCCAACAGCAACGATTTCGGACGGATGCTTGATGCGCTTCCACGCCATATCAGTGATGTGCAGCAGACCATCAACGCCGCCGAGATCAACGAAGGCACCGTAATCAGTCAGGTTCTTAACGATACCTTTGATTTGCTGACCTTCCTGCAGGGTTGCCAGCAGTGCTTCACGCTCAGCACTGTTTTCAGCTTCCAATACAGCACGACGCGAAACAACGACGTTGTTGCGCTTCGGGTCAAGCTTGATGACTTTGAAGTCTAGCTCTTTGTTTTCCAGGTGCGCAGTATCACGAACCGGACGAACGTCAACCAGAGAGCCCGGCAAGAAGGCACGGATAGAGTCGACGTCGACGGTGAAGCCGCCTTTGACCTTACCGTTGATCACGCCCTTGACGACTTCGTCTTTCTCGAAGGCTGCTTCCAGAATCTTCCAAGCTTCTGCGCGCTTGGCTTTTTCACGGGACAGACGCGTTTCACCGAAGCCATCTTCTACGGCTTCAAGTGCAACGTGCACGTCGTCACCGATAGCGATGGTCAGTTCACCGTTCTCATCGCGGAATTGTGACGCAGGGATCTGACCTTCAGATTTCAGACCAGCGTTAACGGTAACCCAGTCACCGTCAATGTCGACAACCTGAGCCGCGACAATTGCGCCTGGCTCCATGTTGATGTCGTTAAGAGACTGTTCAAACAGTTCAGCAAAGCTTTCGCTCATGGTTTTCCTACGTGATCAACGTTGTTGAGGCATAAATGCCTTCTCCGTACCACCAGCAAGTACGGGCCTAATGTCATTCAGCTTTTGGAGGTGTTAGCGCTGGTTAGACCTGACCGGGCTCTCTGATATGGAGTTATCGCCCTGCCACGTCGTGACACCTTTCCAAAAACGCCGCAAGGGAGAATCAACTGCCGCTTACTATGCCACGTTGGTCTAGTAATTCGGTCAACTGATCAACCACTTCCGGTATGCTCAGGCATGTGGTATCAAGCGTTATGGCATCATCTGCCGGCTTGAGAGGAGCCACACTGCGCTGCGTATCGCGTGCATCGCGTGCCTGAATCTCCTTTAAAAGACTCGATAGACTAGCATCCACCCCGGCTTCCTGCAACTGTAGATGCCTACGCCGAGCCCGCTCCTGCGCACTTGCAGTCAGAAAAATTTTTAATGGCGCATCAGGGAACACGACGGTTCCCATATCACGGCCGTCGGCTACCAGGCCTGGCGGTTGTTGAAAATCTCGCTGACGCTGAAGCAATGCTTCACGAACTTGCGGTAGCGCCGCCACACGGGATGCGCGCTCACCAGCCTGCTCTGTGCGTATCGCTCGGGAAACGTCTTCACCTTCTAAAAGCGTTTGAGATTGCCCACCTTGTACTGGGAAAGCGACATCAAGCTGCGCAGCAAGCAATGCCAACGACGCCTCATCATCCAACGCCACATTATGCTTTAAAGCTGCCTGAGCAGTAAGCCGATAAAGCGCCCCACTGTCTAACAGGTGCCACCCCAGGCGTTCGGCGACCAACCCACTGATGGTGCCTTTACCTGCACCACCTGGTCCGTCAATCGTTAGCACAGGGGCGTTAATCGGCATTAGCTCCCTCCACACTTACCTGCATGCCGATACGCTGCGCCAAGGTCACAAAATCAGGGAAAGAAGTGGCCACATTAGCGCAGTCATCAATAATAATCTCATCGCTTGCACGCAAAGAGGCTATTGCAAACGCCATGGCAATACGGTGATCACCTAAGCTATCAATACGACCACCGCCATAGCTCGCCACGGCATCGTCAGCATTGCCAACAATATCAATACCATCTTCAACAACTGTGTGTTCAACGCCTAGTATCGCCAGCCCATCGGCCATTGCCTGAATCCGATCAGACTCTTTGACCCGCAGCTCTTCAGCACCGCGCAAGCGCGTTTTGCCTTGCGCGTTAGCAGCCGCGATAAATAGTGCAGGGAATTCATCAATGGCAAGCGGTACTTGATCAACCGGGATATCAATCCCTTTTAATGGCGCATAGCGAATACGGATATCCGCCACCGGCTCACCGCCTACCTCGTGCTCATTTTCAAGCGTTAAGTCAGCGCCCATCAGGCTGAGGATGTTAATCACACCAACGCGCGTAGGGTTGATACCCACGTGCTCAAGGGTAATGTCAGCCCCTGGCGTAATTGCCGCAGCGACGAGGAAGAACGTGGCAGAAGAAATATCAGAAGGGACATCTATCGGGCCTGCCGTCAGCTTACCGCCACCTTGAAGCCAGCAAGTATCGCCCTCGCGCGAGACCTCGTAGCCAAAACCATTAAGCATACGCTCGGTGTGATCGCGAGTAGGCGCTGGCTCACGCACGCGAGTTTCACCTTCGGCGTACATACCGGCTAACAGCAAGCAGGATTTCACCTGCGCACTGGCCATGGGCATGTCGTAGTAAATACCCTGCAATGCGGCGCCACCTTTGATCCTGAGTGGCGGGCGGCCACCTTCAGCGGTGTCGATAGTCGCACCCATCAAACGCAGAGGGTCAGCAACACGCCCCATTGGCCGCTTGGTTAACGACTCGTCACCGGTTAGCTCACTATCAAACGCTTGGCCTGCCAATAATCCCGCAAACAGGCGCATGGCAGTACCTGAATTACCCACGTACAGAGGGCCTGCCGGAGCTTTCAAGCCATGCATCCCTACGCCATGAATAGTAACCCGCCCCTGATATGGCCCTTCAATGGCAACACCCATTTCACGAAAAGACTGCAGTGTCGCAAGACTGTCCTCACCTTCAAGAAACCCTTTAACCTCGGTGACTCCCTCCGCCAGAGCACCCAGCATGATGGAGCGATGGGACATTGATTTATCGCCCGGCACACGCAGACGGCCTTGCGCCTGGCCGCCCGGCTGCACCCGATAAGTCACTTTACCGTGTGGTTGCATATGATATTCCGCCTGATAGCTGGTTTTATTCAATAACGTATCAAAATAATGGCGTGCATGACTGGCACGATCAAACGTTGCAATAAGGGCATCGCTATCGCCACTTTCCACCGCCTTCCGCAACCGAGTAAGCCCCGCCTCAAAATCATCTAACGACGACAAGACGGCGTCCCGGTTGGCAATAAAGATATCTCGCCACATAACAGGGTCGCTGCCCGCGATACGGGTAAAATCACGAAACCCGCCGGCTGCATAGCGAAAGATTTCTAGCCGCTCGTCTTGACGTGCCAGCGTATCGACCAACGAAAATGCCAGTAAATGCGGCAAATGACTGGTACGCGCCAACACTTGGTCGTGCCGCTCTACACTCATTTGCAGTACGTCTGCGCCAGCGGCAGACCACAACGCCTCAACCCGCGCAAGCGCTCCTGCGTCGACATTCGGCTCCGGCGTTAGTATCACTTTGTGATTGATATAGAGGGCGGGGTCTGCTGCAGCAACACCACTTTTTTCAGAGCCTGCAATAGGATGACCTAGCACCACTGTAGGGGGCATTTCCCCGAAGGCACGCACAGCACAGTCACGGATCGTCGCTTTCGTGCTGCCCACATCGGTAATCACCACGTTTTTAGACGCACGGTGAAGCGAACCTGCCAGGGTGGTCATCACACTCTCCATGGCCAATACCGGTACAGCCAAAATCACCATAGAGACGTCATCAAGCAGTTCTGCTAGCTGCGAACCGCCATGATCTATCAATCCTAAATCAATCCCCAAGGCGATTTCTGACGCATTGGGGTCACACGCTGAAATATGCCCTTTGAAACCTGAGTGCCGTAGCGCGGCGGCCAGCGACCCTCCGATCAAGCCAAGGCCAACAATCAGTAGGTGCGACTCTTGGCAAGATGAGCGAACTCCAGCGCTAGATTCCAACGCTTGCACAGCACACTCCGTCACAGCACGCCTAGAGGATAGGAGCCAAGCACACGCAGCTCAGAAGCACGTAGTCTTACTTCTTCGAGCACTGCCGCTACCTGCGGCTCATCCCGATGCCCTTTGAAATCGATAAAGAACACATAATTCCAAACACCAGTCCGCGAAGGCCGTGTTTCGATCCGCGTTAAATCAATGCGGTGACGATGGAACGGTTCCAACAGATCATGCAGTGCACCGGGCTGGTTACGCATAGCGACAACAATTGAGGTTTTATCCTCGCCAGATATCGGCACATCTTGATTACCAATAATCAGAAAGCGCGTGGAATTATCAGGGCGATCTTCAATCTTTTCGGCAATGCGCTCTAGACCATACAGTTTGGCCGCCATATCTCCGGCAATTGCTGCACTGTGCCACTCTGTTTTGACCAGCTTGGCAGCTTCTGCGTTAGAGGAAACTGGCACCCGCTCAGCGTGGGGATAGTGAGCATCAAGCCATTTACGGCACTGGCCAAACGATTGAGGGTGGGAATAGATGCGTGAGACCTTATCCCGACGCGTGGTTTCACTAATTAGCAGGTGGTGGTGAATGCGTAGCACCACTTCACCGCAGATCTTGATAGACGAGTCCATAAAGGTGTCGAGC
>NZ_JABUZF010000105.1:0-1385 GCF_014897885.1 Halomonas sp. 3D7M
GGGTCGATCCCCACCATGGGTACGTCGAACTCTGCCAGTGCCCGCAGGCGCTTGGCCTGTTTTTCCGCCGTGCGCTCAAAGGCGCCTAAAAAGCCCTGCACTTGCAGCGGCTTGCCGTTGGCAGAAAATGGCATCACGAACACCCGCAGGTTGAGCCGCGACAGTAGTTCCACCACATCCAACACCAGCTTGGCTTCAAAGTGGCTGGTGAAGGCATCCTGGACAATGATCACGCTGTTGGCACGCTGCTGTTCAGTCAGCAGTGCAAGCGAGGTGGGCGTAGCTTCGGCCACGCCCCAGGCGCGCAGCTGCTTTTTCACGCTGGCGCGGGAAAGCTGCGGGGAGTCGCTCATTCCCAGCCCTTTACGCATTAGGCTATCGACCCAGCGCTGGTTGAGTAGGGCGTTATACAGCGGCGCCACCTTGGCAAGCGTGGGCAACATAAACTCGGTGCCGCCGATGATGTAATCGCGCAGCGGGCGTAAATAGCGGCCGTGGTAGACCTCTAAAAACTGCGAACGGAACTGCGGCACGTTGACCTTAATTGGGCACTGGCCGGCACAGGATTTACACGCCAAGCAGCCCGCCATGGCATCGTAAACTTGGTGAGAATTGAACGAAACTGCGGCACATTGACCTTAATCGGGCACTGGCCTGCACAGGATTTACACGCCAAACAGCCCGCCATGGCATCGTAAACTTGGTGAGAATAGTCGTGGTGTTGTTTGCGGCTGAGCGTATTGGCGACGCGTAGCGGAAAGCTTTTAATAAAGCCCCAGCCGTTTTCGGTTTTCTTTTTGCGCGACTCCTCAACGACATCGATCCCTGCCTGGGACTGCAGACGCAGCCACTCACGCATCAAGCTGGCACGGCCTTTGGGCGAATGCACGCGGTCACGAGTGGCCTTCCAGGAAGGGCACATGGGGTCATCAAGGTCATAGTTGTAGCAGGCACCATTGCCGTTGCAGTACACCGCCGCGTCATAGGCCTGCCACGCTCGTTCATCAATGGTGCGGTCCAACTGGCCGCGCAGGGTGACGCCATCAACCGTTAACAGTTCAGGATCGCTGTCTTTGGCGATTAGTTCATGGTGTTCAGCGGGAGACGCAATTTTGCCGGGGTTTAGCTGGTTATGCGGATCAAACGCGGCTTTAACGCGCTGCAGGCTGGGGTATAACTCACCAAAGAATTTGGGGCCGTACTCCGAGCGCACACCTTTGCCGTGCTCCCCCCATAACAGCCCGCCGTACTTCTGGGTCAGGGCTGCCACTTGATCGGAAATCTCACGAATCAGTTTTTCCTGTTCGGGATCTTTCATATCCAGCGCCGGGCGCACGTGTAGTACCCCCGCATCGACATGGCCAAACATACCGTAGGAGAGCTTG
>NZ_JABUZF010000106.1:0-15957 GCF_014897885.1 Halomonas sp. 3D7M
GGCGACTCCCCTTCCTACTCGATCTACAGACGTTACGTATTTCTTAGCGCTTCAATATCACTATGGGTCGGCAGTGCAGCGTAGGCGCCTGGACGTGTTACTGCGTGAGCACCACAGCGGCAGGCAATATCCACCGCGCGGGTTAGAAAGTCACTGTCCTGGTACCAGTTCTCATCAATTCCGTGCCGTGAAAGCTCAGCCAGCAGGCCGCCAATAAACGCATCACCGCCAGCGGTGGTGTCAACAGCGGTCACTTTAGGTGGTGTGATGGTGTGGTCAAGGCCAACACCTTTCAGCACCACCTTGTTAGGGCCGTCGGTGATTAAAATTACTTTTACCCCGGCGGCTAGCCGCTGAGATAGCCACGCTTCCTGAGAATGCCCGCCACGAAGATAATCAAGCTCATCGAGTGAGACTTTAACGAGATCGGCGCTATCCAATAGCTCGGTTACTAGCCATAGGTCGGCTGACCCTTCGGTCCACAGATTATGGCGGAGGTTGGCATCCACGCTGACTAAACAGCCTGCGCGCTTTGCCATAGCGGCAATCGCTAAGGTGGTGTCGGCAATCTCAGGGTCAGTCAAACTGTTGCTGCATAAGTGAACAATCGCCGGTTGTTCAAACACGCCGTGGGGCAGGTGCTCTAAGCGATAAAGCAGGTCGGCCGCCGGTGGGCGATAAAAATCAAACGTGCGCTCGCCGCTGCTGTCCCGGGAAACAAACGCCAGCGCGGTGCGTGCCTCTTTGGTCAACACCACACCCTGAGTATCTACGCCATGGCTTTTCAGCTCACGAATCAGGAAGTGGCCAAACGTATCGTCACCCACCATGCCTAAAAACTGGCTGGGTACGTTAAGCCGGGCACAGGCAACCGCGACGTTAGCAGGTGCGCCGCCCGCGTAAGGCGTGAAGGTTTCTTGGCCAGTATCATCGCCTAAGCGGCTGGACAACATATCAACCAAGGCTTCACCGAAAGCAATCACCGGCGTCATAAGTCATTCCTTGTCATTATATTATTAATTGATGAAGGGGTTACGCGACGCAGTGGCCTCGCGCGGCCTCTAACAGCTCGTACCATGTCTCTCTTGAGAGCGTCTCAGGACCGTCGAGCATGTCAGCAATACGCTCAGGCTTCACACTGCCCACAACGGGAATCGGCCGACTAGGCAGTGACCGCAGCCAAGCCAGCGATAACGCGTTAGAGGTGCCGTTTTGCTCTCGAGCTACGCGGTTAAGAACGTTACCGACGTCGCCTTGCATTAGTGTGCCGCCCGCTAGTGGTGACCAGGCCATCGGCCAATGGCCGTCGGCGCATAGATCATCAAAGCTGCCATCAAACAGGGGGGCGTTATGGCTAATGGAAAGTTCGATTTGGTTGGCACGTAAAGGGTGGTGCATGGCGTTTTGCAGCCTACGCCACTGACTTGGCAAATGGTTAGAAATGCCCGCAGCGCCAATTTTGCCTGCATCGATAGCATCATCAAGGGCACGGCCAGTTGCTTCTGCGTTCATTAATAAGTCAGGGCGATGAATTAAAAAGTGATCTAGCCGCTCGACGCCAAGGCGGTTAAGTGCATTGTCGATGGCGCGGCTTAGATAATCCGGGCTGGCGTTGTAGTGTTTCACCTTGCCAGAGCCGTGGGCTGGGTTATCGTTGGCGATGCTCGCTTTGGTCACCACCTTAAGCCGTTTTGACAGTCCGGGGCGCGTGTTTAGCGCGTGACCAAACAGCGTCTCACACGCACCGTTCCCGTAAATGTCGGCATGGTCGAACCAGTGCAACCCCTGCTCGATACGGGCTTCGATCCAGTCGGAGAGATAGCTCGCCTGGTGCATCTCTGGTGCTTCATGCAGGCGCATCATGCCGAGAACAAAAGGCACATCGAAGGTGTGAGCAGGCATGGACATTCCTAATAAGTTAAAAGACTTCTTCGTTATGCAGCGCTTCGGCGGCGCCGAGCAGCCCTGTCCACGGGTGAGTAACAATCCACACGGGAATATCGGCGTTATACGCGCCCATCCGGCCTTTGTTCGCAAAGCTATCACGCAGTTCGGATTTGGGTAGCCACTCCAGTAGGCGCGGTAAAATCCCGCCGCATAGATAAACGCCGCCTCTTGCGCCCATTGTTAGGGTCGCGTCGCCGCATACATCACCGAGGATTTTCAAAAAGCGCAGTAGGCTTGCGGTGGCGATAGAGTCACCTTGATTGGCGGCTTGGGTAACCTCGGCTGGCGTCGTGCAGCTAGGTGTTTGCTCGTTCAGAGCACAATGGGCCTGGTACAGTTCCAATAAGCCCTGGCCGCATAAAATACGTTCTACGCTGACCCGTTGGTAGCGCTGTAGAAAAACATCCAGCAGCGCTCGCTCGGTGCTGTCAGTGGGGGCGAACGTGACGTGGCCGCCCTCGGTGGGAAGCGGTATCCAGGCGTGTTGGCCGGGAAAAACGCCAGCAACGCCCAGACCTGTACCGGGGCCAATCACCAAGCGGGTAGAGTGAGACTGAGCCACACCTGCTTGCACTTCCACCAGGTTGTCGGTGTCCACATGGGGTACGCCCAGAGCCTGTGCGGTAAAATCATTAATCACTTTAAACAGCGATAGGTTCAGCGTCTGCTGAACATCGCTTTTCATAAAATCCCAGTGATTATTGGTCATCTTGACCCGCTCGGCGTGGACCGGGCAGGCAAACGCCAAGCAGGCTTCCACCGGTGCATTTTCACCCGTGGCGCCCACGCGCTCCAGGTAGTCCTGAATCGCGTCGATAACCCCAGGGTAGTCCGCGCAGGGAAGATTAATAATATCGTGGGGCGTCACCTCACCTGGCGTGACGAGCGCTAGGCGGGCATTGGTACCGCCAATATCACCAATTAAGGCCGGTCGCATTAGGCATCCTCTTGAAGAATCTGGCCCTGTTGGCGAGCGAGATCATCGGCTTCAAAGCCGCCCAGCGAGCCTGCGCCTTCTTCACCACGCATGGCCAGGTGGCGAAAGCCGCTAAACAGTTCGCGGCCTAGGCCAACGTGGTAGTGATCCAAATTCGCCACTACGCGCTCACGATCGGCCCAGGTAGCCGCCTCTACTTTGGCTTCCAGCGTACCTGCGTTGGCGTCCAGACGCACAATGTCGCCGTCGCGCAGTTTCGATAGCGGGCCACCGTCCAGTGCTTCTGGGCTGATATGAATCGCAGCGGGCACTTTACCTGACGCGCCAGACATACGGCCATCAGTCACCAGTGCCACTTTGAAGCCACGGTCCTGCAGTACGCCCAGGAACGGCGTCAGTTTGTGAAGTTCCGGCATGCCATTGGCTTTTGGCCCCTGGAAGCGCACCACAACGATGACATCGCGATCTAAGTCGCCGGATTCAAACGCAGCCTTCATTTCGTTCTGGTCGGCGAAGATTTTCACCGGTGCTTCTACTACACGATGTTCGTCGGCAACGGCGGATACTTTGATCACGCCGCGTCCCAGGTTGCCTTTCATTACGGTTAGGCCGCCAGTCGCTGCGAAGGGGGTAGCGACTGGGCGTAAAACGTTTTCATCTAAGCTGCTTTCTGGACCTTCACGCCAAACCACTTTGCCATTTTCCAGGAAGGGCTCTTGTGTGTAGGCCGTCAGGTCGGTGCCGAACACCGTCGGGATATCGCCGTGCAGTAAGCCAGCGCCCAGCAGTTCGCGGAACAGGTAACTCATGCCGCCTGCCGCCTGGAAGTGGTTAATGTCTGCTTGGCCGTTAGGGTATACCTGCATCAGGCTGGGCGTTACGGCGGAGAGATCTGTGAAGTCGTCCCAGTTCAGCGTAATACCCGACGCAGCGGCCATGGCAATCAAATGCATCGTATGGTTGGTTGAACCGCCAGATGCCAATAAACCTACCACCGCGTTGACGATGGCGCGTTCATCGATCTGCTTATAGAAAGGGCGGTAGTCGCCGCCAGGTTCAGTGTTGCGAATAGCCTGTTCGGTCGCGTAGCGGGTCAGGGCTTCGCGCATTTCCGTGCCTGGATTCACAAACGAGGTGCCTGGCAGGTGAAGCCCCATCACTTCCATCATCAGTTGGTTTGAGTTGGCAGTGCCGTAGAAGGTGCAGGTGCCTGGGCTGTGATAGGAGTCAGACTCCGCTTGCAGCAGCTCTTCGCGGCCCACTTTGCCTTCTGCGTATAGCTGACGGATGCGCGCTTTCTCTTTGTTCGGCAGGCCGCTGGGCATTGGGCCAGCGGGTACGAACATGGCAGGCAGGTGACCAAAGCGTGCCGCTGCGATAAACAGACCAGGGATAATCTTGTCGCACACGCCCAGATAAAGGGCAGCATCAAACATGTTGTGTGAAAGCCCAACCGCAGCAGCCATCGCAATCACGTCGCGGGAAAACAGCGACAGTTCCATGCCCGGTTGCCCTTGGGTAACCCCATCACACATGGCAGGAACACCACCGGCAAACTGGGCGGTTGAGCCCATGGCGCTAGCAGCGGCTTTGATGGTTTCCGGAAAGGTTTCAAACGGCTGGTGGGCCGACAGCATATCGTTGTAAGAAGAAATGATCCCCAAGTTGGCGCTATTCATTAGCTTCAGGGAGTCTTTCTCTTGGGGGCTACACGCGGCAAAGCCGTGGGCCAGGTTACCGCAGGATAGCTCTGCACGGTGCACACCACGCTTATGCTGGTCCGCCATGCGTTGCTCATAGAGAGCACGCCGCTCAGCAGAGCGCTCACGAATGCGTTGGGTAACCTCAGCAACGGTAGGATTTAAAGTAGCGGGTGTTGAGCTCGGCATAGAGACCTCTGCATGGTAGAGACGGTGAGTCAAGTTTGTAGTTATTTTACATCTTTTTGTGTCGATATAAGAGACTTTACGGCAATAAAAACCATATTTGTAGTTTTATTACCCCTGATTGATAGCAACTATCGTCGTAAATGATGATGTTTTTATGAACATTACAGCTAACAGGGCAATCCGTCCCCGGAAGGGGGTGTTGCGTGTTGAAGCAGCTTAAAGCGCAAGTATAGCAGCCGCGCTTTTGCTACCATCTGGCGCAAAATGAATTCGATTGCTGCCCTGGAGCTGCTATGCATCCCATCGTTAACCAAGTCACGCCACTTGATAGTCACACTGGCGCATTAACGCTTCGCTATATTGATACGCTCACTAAGCCGCCGGGCAGCCTCGGCCAGTTAGAGGCATTGGCCGTTACGCTTAGTGAGATCACTGGTGAATGTCAGCCAAGCATCACGCCACCGGCGATCATTGTTTTTGCTGCTGATCACGGGGTTGCTGAAGAGGGCGTGTCGGCCTTTCCACAAGAAGTGACGGCGCAAATGGTGGCTAATTTTGCCCATGGCGGGGCGGCGATCAATGTCTTTGCCAGACAAATTGGTGCCCAGATTGAGGTTGTGGATGTTGGTGTTGCGTCACCGCTAGCAATGCCTGGCGTGATTGATGCCAAAGTGCGCGCGGGCACCGCCAATATGGTGCTTGAAGATGCCATGAGCCGTGACGAAGCGCTGGCTGCGTTACAGGTAGGCTGCGAAGCCGTTGAGCGAGCCGTTCAGGCGGGCGCGAAATGCATTATTGCTGGTGAAATGGGTATTGCTAATACCACGGCAAGCAGCGCTATGCTGGCGGCGCTAACCGGTAAGCCAGTGGCCCAGCTGGTGGGCGCTGGCACCGGTATTAACAGCGCCCAGCAGGCCCATAAAGTAGCGGTGATCGAGCGGGCGCTAAAGGCACGCCAAGTCAATGCCGAAGACCCCATGGAGGTGCTAACCAAGCTCGGCGGGTTAGAGATCGCTGCCATGACAGGGGCTTATTTGGCCTCGGCGGCAAACCGATTGCCTGCCATTGTGGATGGCTTTATTGCTACGGTAGCCGCCCTGACGGCCTGCCGTTTATGTCCGGCGGTACGTGGTTATTTGATTTTTGGGCATCGCTCTGAAGAGCCCGGCCATGCCACGGCTCTTGAGGCACTTGATGCGTCGCCGCTGTTAGCCTTGGGAATGCGCCTGGGAGAAGGCAGTGGCGCGGCATTGGCGTTTCCTATATTGCAGGCCGCCGCCGCGATGCTCAGTGAGATGGCTACTTTTGCCGATGCGGGTATTCACGATAATAGTGCGCCATGACTGGGGGCGTCATGTATGGCGGGATCGTTATTGTTGCACTGGCGATTGTCATCGACTTAGTCGTTGGTGACCCGCGTTCGTTGCCGCACCCAGTGGTCATCATTGGGCGTGCCATCAGCGCACTTGAGCAGCGCTGGAACCAAGGAAGTGACAAGCGCCGTCGACTCCTGGGTTTTTTACTCACCGCCAGCATTGTGCTGGGCACGTTTAGCCTCGCTTGGCTGAGTTTGGAGCTACTGACTTGGGTGCACCCTTGGCTTGGGCTAGCTGCTGAGCTTTGGTTGCTGGCGACAACGCTGGCCATAAAAGGCTTGGCGGAAGCGGGGCGCGCCATTGCCGTGCCGCTGGCTAACGGTGATTTAGTATCGGCGCGAAAGGCACTTTCTATGGTGGTGGGGCGTGATACCGATCAACTGGATGAAGCGGAAATTACCCGAGGAGCGGTGGAAACCATTGCAGAAAATACGGTGGATGGCATCACCTCGCCGCTATTCTTCGCGTTTATCGGCGGTGCGCCGCTGGCGCTGGCTTATAAAGCGATCAACACGCTGGACTCCATGGTGGGCTATCAAAACGAACGCTATAGCGACTTTGGTTATGCCTCGGCGAAGCTTGATGATATAGCTAACTGGCTGCCCGCCAGGCTGACCGCGCTATGCTTGTGGGCCGCCGGTGTTCTGATCAGTTGGCAATCATCGGCGCACTATTGGCGTCGGGCCATGTTGGCCACCTGCCGCGAAGCGCCCCGCCACCCAAGCCCTAATGCGGGGTGGCCAGAAGCCATGGTCGCGAACCTGCTGGGTGTGCAGTTGGGCGGCACCAATGTTTATCAGGGCGCGGTTTCTCATCGAGCAACTCTTGGCTCGCCACTGGAAACGCTGACGTGTTCGCATATCAACGCCACCATTAAATTAATGCACGGTGCTTGGCTGCTGTTTTTCTTGTTAATGGCCGTGTTGATGAGTGTATTAACGGGCGTATTAATGGGGTCGGCAGGCGCGGGGATTTCATGGCTATGAGTTGTCAAACCACTGTTCACGAGGCGGCTGATTGGCCAAGCCATGGTGGCCAGGCCGCAGCGCTGCTGAAGCGTTTTGGGCTACCTGCCGATCATGTGATTGACGATGTAAGCGCTAACCTTAACCCGCTTGGGCCGCCCGAGTGGCTGGCAAGCTGGTTGGTAACACGGCTTGGTGGGCTTAGCCGCTATCCCTCGCCGGACTACGCCTCAGCCCGGCAGGCCATTGCGGCGCACAACGGTGTTCAACCCGCGCAAGTACTGCTGACCAATGGTGGGGCAGAGGCGATTTTTCTTGCCGCTGCGCTGCATGCCGGTGGCCGAGCCTTATTACTGGCTCCCAGCTTTGGTGAATATGCCAGAGCCTGTTCTGCCCACCGTATTGAAATGACCGAGCATGTATTGCGCGAGCCGCATTTCGCTTGTGATATGGCCGACTTGCTAGAGAACGCAGCAAACGCCGACGTGGTGTTTCTGTGTCGTCCGAATAACCCAACTGGCACGCTGATACCCATCGATGCAGTAGAGAGACTGCTAGCGCATACGCAGGCTACCGGAACCCAAGTGGTAGTCGACGAAGCATTTATCGATCTATCAATAGACGTCGAGGCGCTGACGCCGCTGCTTAAGCGTTACTGTCATTTAGTGCTGCTACGCTCAATGACCAAGTTTTATACCTTGCCTGGATTGCGCCTAGGCTACGTGCTGGCTGCGGAAAACATAGTAGCCACCATGAGCCGCCATCAACCGCCCTGGAGTGTGAACCATTTTGCCGCTGAGCTGGTGGCACCGCTGTTAGCGGATAGCGAGTTTGCACGGCTCACCCAGCAGTGGCTGGCCAGTGAGCAGCCACGTCTGGGCAAGGCGTTGCAGGCGCTAGGGCTTGAGGTGGTGCCCAGTCACAGCTGCTTTTTCCTTGTGCGGCCAGGTGTTTTACAGCGTGAACGCGGCGTGACTAGCGCAGATCTGTTTGAACGCATGCTTTATAAAGGGCTATTGGCGAGGCATACCCACAGCTTTAAAGGGCTTGAGGGCAGTTGGTTACGCTTGGCACTGCGTGATGAGTCGGCAAATAACCGCTTGCTAAAGGTGCTGCATGATTGTCTTTGTTAGTGGGGGCGCTCGCTCTGGAAAAAGCCAAGTAGCGGAGCAGCGTGTGCTCAGCGCGGCGGGTGGCGCCAGCTGCTATTACATTGCCACCGCCAATGTTTACGACGCCGAAATGGCCGACCGGGTATCGCGCCACCAGGCACGCCGGGAAGGCCAATGGGTGACGCTAGAGGCGCCCCTGGCGATTGACCAAGCGATTGCCCAAGTGCCCGATCACCACGCGGTGCTACTCGATTGTTTAACTCTCTGGGCAGGGCAAGTGCTGTTTGGCGCTGAGCCAAATGAAGAATTCAGTGATGAGCAAGGTCTAGCGCTGCTGGCTCGCTGCCTGCGTGATGCACAAGCACGGGGGCTAACACTGGTGATTGTATCGAACGATCTTAACGAAGAGCTGATTCCTGATCAGCCGGCTACCTGGCGCTACGTTGAGTTTATCCAGTGCTTACACCGCTGGTTAGCGGCGGAAGCTGACTCAGTGCTTGAAGTCATCGCTGGTTGTGCCATGGAGTGGAAACGATGAAAAATGCGCTGTTCGGCCTAATACTCGCGCTGCAGTTTCTAACCCGAATTCCGCTTCCTATTGCCTGTCCATGGACACCTGCCACCCGTCGCTGGGCAATTCGCGCTTATCCGTTGGTAGGGTTATTAATTGGCAGCGTGCTGGCGTTAAGCGCGCTGCTATTAAGTTTCATAGCGTCACCTGCGCCAATCACTGCGTTGCTACTGCTAAGCCTATGGGTAGCGCTTTCGGGTGGTTTGCATCTTGATGGCGTAATGGACCTTGCCGATGCGTTAGGCAGTAACCAACCCCTTGAGCGGCGTTGGGAAATCATGAAAGACGCCCAGATAGGCAGTTTCGGCATCCTGGCATTACTGTTTTTGCTGGCCTGGAAGGGCGTATTGCTTTGGGCACTGTTGGCTTATCAGGCACCGCTGTGGTGGCTGGTGGCCGTGCCTGCATTGGGTCGATTGGCTGGTGTCGCACTGCTGATTTTTACTCCCTGCGCTCACGGCAAGGGGCTCGCATGGAGCTGGCAGCAGTCGCTAAGTGCCCGTGATGTTGGCTATGCCTTGCTGCCGTTGGTGCTGCTTGGCGCGGTGTCCCCTGCATGGTTTGCCTGGGGATTGATTATCATCGTGTGGGTAGCAATCGCCAGAAGGGCACTGCTGCGGCTATTTAACGGCATCAATGGCGATATGGTAGGTGCCACCATTGAAGGAGGAGAGCTTTGGCTACTGGTCTTAATGTGGAGTTGGTGGCAGTTCGCCACGGTATCACCGCCTGGAATTTAGAGCGCCGCTACCAGGGGCAGCGCGATATTCCGCTGCTATTTCCTGATGCAGAAGCGGGGCTGCTGGCACTGCGTGACGCATTGGCAGAAGAGTGCTTTGACGCTGTTTATTCAAGCGATTTAAACCGCTGTCAGCAAACCCTTGAGTGGTCGCAGGCGGCAAAGCCGGATGTGCCGCTGTATCTAGAACCACGATTACGGGAGCTGGATTTTGGTGACTACGAAGGCAAAGTTTACGATGAACTAAAAGATTTACCCCATTATCGCGCTTGGATTGACAGCGTGGGTGAGCTGCAAATTCCAGGCGGCGAATCTTCTGGCCAGCTACGTGAGCGTTTAAATGCTTGGCTTGAAGAGGTGGCGGCGCACGCCCGCGAACATCATTATCAAAAAGTGCTGGTTGTTACCCACGGCGGGGTAATACGCGAGTTGCGGCGTCGTTTCGAAACCATTGGCTTTTGGGAAGGCATCGTTCATCAAGCACAAGGACGGCGTTGGAAACTGACGTATCTAAAACGTGAAGATGGCAAAGGAGAGTGGCAATGCAGCTGTTCATCGGCGGTGCCTGCGCAGGTAAGCGCGATGTTGTAAAAGCACGCTTTCCCAGCGCTGTTTGGTGGCGGCTTTCTCCAGGGCAGCGTTTACACGAAGCGACCCACATCATGCAGCCTAATGTGCCGCTCGTTCTGTACGGTGTGTTTGAGTGGTTAGCGGCAGTGCTGCACTCGGACATGAGCAGCGATGCGTCGCGTGCTCAGTGGCGGGGAGATCTGGAAAGCTTGGCCACTGCCGCACAAACCCATGGCGTGACGCTGGTGGTCATTATGAATGAGTTAGGGCGGGGAATCGTCCCCATAGCCCGAGACCAGCGTCGCCTGCGCGATTTAAGCGGCTGGTTTAGCCAAGACGCTGCCGCCCAATCCGAGCAGGTCTGGCATGTACGGCATGGACTCGTGCAGGCGCTTAAAGCCTAATCGGTTAAATTGACCAGCCCCTAACAAGTTGCTAGTTTACGCGCACTCTCAGGTGCTGATGGCCATTATCGCCATCAGTTAAACGGGAAGTTGGTGAATACTTACGTGAATCCAACGCTGCCCCCGCAACGGTGATCGAGATAAGAACGGCTAAAGATGCCACTGTGCTAACGCATGGGAAGGTGGTCGTTCGGAAAGGCATGATGCTGTTATCCGCTTTTCGCTCGTCAGCCCGGAGACCGGCCTAAGAGGCATGGTTCTAAAGAACCACAACATGCCGAGACGCGGAGGGCGTGCTCAGGGTGATATCGCTAGCTTAGGCTGCCGATCCCCCCATCATCCCTCTGCTCGGTCAAAAAAATACGCTGTGCGGGTGAGCACAGTGAGCAAGGGATCTCCTCATGTCTTACCGTTTTCATTCCACCGCCACGCTGGCGGCGTTTGCGATGGCCGCATTGCCCATGGCCGTTCAAGCCCAATCTAACGCACAGCCTGCTGCGAATACATTAAACCCCGTTGTTGTTACCGCCGCACTTGCTCCACGTACTGCCAATGAAAGCCTGTCCTCGGTTACCGTGCTGGACGAAGCAACGTTACGCCGCCAAGATCCGGTAAGCATTACCGACCTGTTGCGCGGCCAGCCCGGGGTGGATGTTTCCACGAACGGCAGCTTTGGTAAAAACAGCAGCGTTTTTATTCGCGGCAGCGGTAGCGGCCAAAATGTCCTGTTGATTGACGGGATTCGTCTTCGTTCTGCCACCAGTGGTGGGGCTGCCTGGCAGCATCTGGAGCCGCGCATGTTTGATCGCGCCGAAATTGTGCGTGGTCCGCGTGGCAGCCTATATGGTGCCGATGCGATTGGCGGCGTTATTCAGTTGTTTACCCCCCAAGGCGAAGAAGAGGGTCCGCAACCGCGTATTTCTGTCGGTGGTGGTTCGTTTAATACCCAGCGCCTGAGTACCGGTATTAGCGGCAAAGAGGGCGGCACCCGCTATAGCTTTTCCGCTAGCCACTTCACCACGGATGGTCAACCGATTCGACGCGATGGCGACGATAAGGGCTATGACAACACCACGGCGTTAGCGCGGGTGTCCCACACCTTTGAAAGTGGTGCAGAAGCGGGCGTGTTGGCGCTTCGTGCCCGTGGTCATAACGAATACGATGGCGGTGAAAACGATTTCGTTCAGCAGGTGGCGGGTGTCTACGGTGAGCTGCCGATAACCGATAACTGGCGCAGCCGTTTAACACTCAGCGAATCTCGTGATGAAAGCGATAACATCAATAGCTTTGGTGACTCAGTGTTTAACACCAAGGTGAGTACCGCGCGCTGGGAGAATACCTTCACAGCGGGTGTCCATGAGCTGATTGCAGGCGCTGAATACAGCGAAGATCGTGTTAATAGCACTACGGCGTACGATGAAACTAGCCGTAGCAACGCGGCGGTATTTACCCAAGCTTTGCTCGATTTTGCGCCGTTTACTCTGCAAGCCAGCTTGCGCTTTGATGACAATGAAGCTTACGGCGAAGAAGTCACCGGCAGCGTAGGCGTGGGCTATGACCTAGACGTCCACCACACCTTACGTGCCAACTACGGTACAGCCTTTAACGCACCCACTTACAACCAGCTCTACTACCCAGGCTTTGGTAATCCCGACTTAGAGTCTGAAACGTCGCAAAGCATCGAGGTCGGTGTGCGCGGTCAGTATGCCCACTGGTTCTGGGATGCGGCACTCTATCAAACCGATATCGACAACTTGATTGCTGGTCAGGGGTTGCTGTTTAACGTACCCGAAACCCGTATTCGTGGAGCTGAGCTGGCTGCAGGCGTCGAGCTCGACTATTGGACGCTAGCCGCTGCGCTGACCTACACCGACCCTGAAAACCGCCTAACCGGTAAACGCCTGCAAAACCGTGCCTCACAAAGTCTTCGCTTAGACGTAGACCGTGAACTTGGCGACTGGTCGGTAGGTGGGTCCTGGATTGCTCAAAACCACCGTTATCGTGATGCGCAGAATCAAGACCGCTTAAGCGGTTACGGGCTGGTTAACCTACGTGCAGGTTGGCAGTTTGCCCCGCTATGGAGTGCGCGAGTAACGTTGGAAAACGCGTTGGATCAAGATTACATTACAACGCGCTCGTTTGATGGTGCCGACTATCTTAACGCAGGCCGTGCAGGATTCTTAAGCGTTCACTATGGCCAATAAAACAGCGAATCAGACATTGTTTAAACATCGCGGGGCCACTGGCCCCGCACTGTTGTTAAGCCGGCTCATACTAATCTTATCGATGCTCAGTGGTGTGGTTGCAAACGTCGTATTGGCAGATGACCATAGCCGCTGCGCGGTGGATGATCGTGAGCGTGAAGTGTGTCTATACACGCCAGCTCAACGTATTGCCACGCTCTCGCCAGGGGCAACGGAGCTGACCTATGCTGCGGGTGCCGGCGATCAGGTGGTGGCGGTGGTTAGCTACAGTGATTATCCGCCAGAGGCCAAAGAGGTTGCGTCTGTTGGCAGCCATACGCGTATTGATTTAGAAGCCCTGGTCGGGTTAGCGCCAGACCTAGTGATCGGCTGGGTAACCGGGAACCCCGCTGAACAATTGGAAACCCTTGAAGCGCTGGGTATGCCGGTGTTCTATATTGAGCCTAGGAATTTTGAGGGAGTGGCCAGCGCAATTGAGCGCCTGGCGAGGCTGGCTGGCACTGAAAGCGACGGTCAGGCGGTCGCTGATAATTTCAGATCGAGGATGGCAGAGCTGGCCGCTCGATATCGTGATCGGGAGCCGGTGCGTACCTTCTATCAAGTGTGGGATGAGCCGTTAATGAGTGTCAATGACGCACATCTTATCGGTCAGGTGATCGAGATCTGTGGCGGTGAAAATGTGTTTGGTGAGCAGGCGCGCTTAGTGCCACGTATTGATGATGAGGCTGTCCTGGCGGAAAACCCTGAAGCGATTGTTGCCGGCGGCATGGGTGAAGAGAATCGCCATTGGCTGACCCACTGGGAGCAGTACTCAAACGTAACGGCGGTTGCCGATGATAATCTCTTTTTTGTACCGCCTTCTTTAATTCAGCGGCCTACTCCACGCTTGATGGAAGGCAGCCAAATTCTCTGCGAGAATCTTGATATCGCCCGACAAAAACGCGAGCGCCATTAAATGTTAGCACGATTGGGCTTCCCGCTAGGCCTGTTGCTGCTGGCGGCACTGGCTTCGCTGATTATCGCCCTTGGCATTGGCAGTGCGCAGCTTTCCCCAGCGCAAATTTGGCAAGTGGTTCTCGGTCATCTTGGTTATATCGGCCAGGACGAGGGCAATGCGCTTGCGCGCACTATGGTGCTGGAGCTGCGCTTGCCAAGGGCGCTTTCGGCTTTTGCTGTCGGTGGTTTGTTGGCGGTGGCGGGTGCTCTGATGCAAGTGCTGCTGCGTAATCCTCTTGCAGACCCTTATGTGCTCGGGCTTTCCGGCGGCGCCTCAATTGGTGCACTTGCTGCCATGCTAGGTGGTCTTGGTGGATTGGCAATTTCAGGTTCGGCATTTGGCGGTGCGCTATTTTCGACGTTCTTAGTCTTTGGTTTGGCCCACGGCAGTGGTAGTTGGACACCTTCACGGTTACTGCTAACCGGCGTAGTGGTTGCGGCAGGTTGGGGCGCGGTGATCACCCTGATGTTGGCATTAAGCCCTGCTGAGCGGTTGCCGGGCATGCTGTATTGGCTAATGGGCGATCTTTCTTACGCGCGTGCTCCCTGGCCGCCGCTGCTGCTGTTACTGGCTACTTGCGTGGTACTGATGCCCCTTGGACGCAGCTTAAATGTGCTGGCCCGTGGCCCGCAGCAAGCTGCTGCGCTGGGCGTTGCCGTCCGGCCACTTGAGTGGTGCATCTATATTGTCGCCAGTTTGTTAACCGCCGCGGCTGTTACTACGGCGGGCAGCATCGGCTTTGTCGGCTTGGTAGTGCCACATATGCTGCGTCTATTGCTGGGTAATGATCAGCGGTTAATCTTACCGGCCTGTGCTCTGGCTGGGGGCACCTTACTGGTGCTGGCCGATACACTGGCGCGCACGATGATTGCTCCGGAACAGCTGCCGGTAGGAGTGATTACCGCGCTATTAGGTGTACCGACGTTCCTCTTTCTGCTTTACCGGAGCCGCTGATGAGCCGTTTGGTTACCCAAGACCTGATCATCAACGTACCGGGAAGAGACGATGGCACGGCGCTGAATATTGCCATCGAACCAGGGCAGGTATGGGGCGTGCTCGGCCCCAACGGAGCAGGTAAAACGACGCTGCTGCACACCTTGGCGGGGCTTAACACGCCGCGTTCCGGGCAAGTGATATTGGGAGGGCAGTCGCTTGAGACACTGCGCAGGCGGCAAGTTGCGCAAATGTTGGGAATTGTCTTCCAGGAACGCTTGGATGGTTTTCCCGCGACCGTGCTGGAAACCGCACTGATTGGTCGCCACCCCTATCTATCGCTGTGGCAAATGGAGGGAGCAGATGACTACGCCCAAGCCGAAGCAGCGCTTGAACGGTTAGACGTTGCGCACCTGCGCGACCGTTTGGTGAGTACGCTTTCTGGCGGTGAGCGCCAGCGTGTGGCGATGGCCACAGTACTGACCCAGGCCCCCAGCATCTGGCTGGCTGACGAACCCACCAACCACCTCGACCTACACCACCAAAGCGTAGTAATGGCGCTGATGGCCCAGCAGGCAGCCCAGGGCAGCGCGGTGATGATGTGCCTGCACGATTTAAATCTAGCCGCCCGCTGGTGTGATCACCTTTTGCTGCTTTACCCCAGTGGCGAGGCTTGCTGGGGAGCGCGAGACAGCATGCTGGTGCCCAGTGCATTAGAACGCCTTTACCAGCAGCGGCTGGCGGTGGTCGAGGTTGAAGGGGCACCGGTATTCGTGCCCATAAAAGAGTGATGACAAGCTTAGCTAGCTCAACAGTTAGCGCTCGCTGCTACGTTAGCGGGCATCTAATAAGGGGGCTGGTTTTTGCTGTCGCTGGTTTGGTTGACGCTGGCGGGACATCAGAAACAGGCCTGCGCCCACCAAAACACCGCCAATCACTTCATGCCATGCCGGGTGTTGTCCGATCAATATAAATGCAACCAGGGCGGCAAACAGTGGGCACAGAAACAAGAAGCCGCTTGTATGTACGGAGCCGCCAATCTTTAACGCCGCAAACCAAAGCCCGATAGCTCCAGTCGATGCGGGAATTGCCAGCCACATAAACATTCCCCAGTGGTAAGCATCCGTCGGCAGGAAAAAGGTTGTTTGCTGAATGCAGCTATCACCATAAGCAGCAGGGAGCCAATCAACATCTGCCAGAAAGTGACTATCCAGGGTGAGAGCGTCATGGCAAATTTCTTGCTTAACACGGTAGAACAGGCCCAGCAGGTAGATGCCAGCATCACAAATACTGATCTTACCCAGCAACAGTGG
>NZ_JABUZF010000108.1:0-2628 GCF_014897885.1 Halomonas sp. 3D7M
TCTGCTGACGCGGACCAAACAGAGTTAATGCTAGGTCGGGGCGTTCAACAACCGCCCTTGCGGAGCCTTCGATAATGGCACGGGGGCCTTGGTCACCCCCCATTACATCAATCGCTAGGCGCACACAGCACCCACCCTGTTTTGCCGCTCATAAAAGCGCTAAGGCTTAAACTTCGACCACTTTACGACCGCGGTAGAAACCGTCGGGAGAAACGTGGTGACGCAGGTGAGTAGTACCGGTTTCCTTGTCCTGAGACAGAGTCGGTGCGCTCAGCGCATCGTGGCTACGACGCATACCGCGCTTGGAACGAGTTTTACGGTTCTGTTGAACTGCCATGGGTGTTTACTCCAAGGTAATTAAGGTAAGTGATGCTTACTTTTTGCCTTTCAAAGCGCCACTGCTTTTCAAAGCATTAAGCACTGCGAAAGGGTTCTTGGCCGGAGCGGAGTCTTCCGCCGTGCCTTCGGTCTTGCTGACCAGCTGCTCCGCCGAGACATGGCATTCGGTCTCATCGTGATAGACCACCTGCGGCAAGCTAAGGATAAGTTCATCCTCTATTACCGTCAGCAAGTCCAGCTGTTCATTTTCCACCAGCACCGGCTCATGACTAGCAGGTAGCTCGGCAGCCAAAGCTTCGTCTGCAATCATTCCTAATAAGAAATCACTGGAAACGTCTTGGCTTAGCGGCACTAGACAACGGCGACAAGGCAACGCCAGGGTCGCTTGCAAATGGCCACGAATTTCGCGACGGCCTTGGGCATCAACGCCAAACTCGAGTACGACATGACAGTCGCCGGTTTGGTCACCTGCTTCTTCAGCTAGGCGTGGCAGCTTGTTCAGCGCCACAATGCCTTCTAGTCGTTCGCGGCGGGCTGCAAGCTTATAAGGCTCAACCCGGCTGGGGATTTGTGAGGTCAACATAGGCGCGCAATGATAGGCACTCGCCCCCCCGCTGTCAAAGCTGTCGGTGCAATTCTTATGAGATTATCTCCCAAAACCACGTAAATAGGCAGGCTACCAAGGTTTCGTTACACTCCTTTGAACGCCGATTAATGCTCAACCAGACCTATTAAGGAGAACACTGTGCCTCAAACCGATAACGCGCCACTTGTCCTGGCATCAAGCTCTCGCTTCCGCCAAGCGCTACTGGACAAGCTATTACTGCCCTATCAGTGCTGCTCTCCAGACATCGACGAAACGCCCTATCCTAATGAGACGCCCAACGCCTTAGTGCACCGCCTGGCACTCAGCAAAGCCAACGCCGTTGCTGAGCGCTTCCCCAATCATTGCATCATTGGCTCTGATCAAATAGCTCTGTTTGAGGGTGACATTCTCGGCAAACCTCATACAGAAGAGCGCGCTCGGGAGAATCTGGCGCGCTTTTCTGGCCAAAAAGTGACTTTTTTGACGGGCTTAGCATTAGTTGATACCCGCCACCAACGGCATCACGTCCATATCGAGCCGCTTGAGGTGGTTTTTCGCTCACTGAGCCAGCAAGAAATTGCACGATATGTTGCCCTTGAGCAACCTTTAGACAGCGCTGGCAGCTTCCGCATGGAAGGACTGGGGATTAGCTTGTTTGAAAAACTCGAAGGCCGAGACCCAAACGCACTCATAGGGCTCCCACTCATCGCACTATGCGACATGCTTCGCCAAGCAGGTATGAACCCACTCGGCGACGCTTAGTCGTTACTGAGCCTGAAAGCGCAAAGGAGCATGCGCATGCTGAAGCCCCAGCACTTCGGCAGCTGTTTGCGTAAAGCGGCGTGTCAAACGCTCGAAGGGGTCTAAGCTGGGCGTATAGTTCTCCCATTCAGCCTCGCCTACCTGCTCACGAGCTACTTGCTCAAGACTGGCCAGCTCATCTATCAAACCTAGCTCTAACGCTTGTTCACCGCTCCAGATAAGCCCTGAGAAAATTTCAGGGCTGTTGCTCAAACGATCACCACGCCCTGCCTTCACATCGTCTATAAACTGCTCATGGGTTTGAGTCAGAACGCCCTGCCAGAAATCAGCAGCCTCTTCATCAAGCGGCTGAAAAGGATCCAAAAAAGCTTTGTTTTCACCGGCAGTCATTACGCGACGCTCTACGCCAATCTGGTTGATCGCTTCCTGGAAGCCAAAGCCAGCATAGATAACACCAATAGAGCCAACCAAGCTTGCACGGGACGCCACGATGCTATCGGCAGCAGAAGCAACGTAGTAAGCGCCGCTCGCACCAATATCCTCTATTACGGCAATAATGGGCTTGTCGCCCTGATCACGCAGCCGCATCATTTCGTCGTAAATACGCTGCGATTGCACAGGGCTTCCACCAGGACTATCAATGTGCAACACAACAGCAGCAGCGCTCTCTGATGACCATGCACGATTCAACCCTTTAATGATGCGTTCAGCATTTGCTGGTGCATCACTGGCAATCACACCATGTACTTCCACCAGTGCTACGTGGCTCTCGGTGGGCAATGAGGCCGTTGGCTCAGCGAGAAACACGCGGTATAGCATTGCTGTTAACGATATCAATACAATCGCTAGCAACATCAAACGAAAGAACAGCTTCCAGCGCCGGGTTCTGCGCTGTTCCTTTAAAACACCGCCAACCCAGCGGTCCATCATTTCCAACTGCG
>NZ_JABUZF010000108.1:2671-7492 GCF_014897885.1 Halomonas sp. 3D7M
AGTGTTTCGGCATCATCACTCTCCGCTCCCGGGAGCGGTTGCTTTTTAGCCTGCTGGACAACCTCCGGCCCATCGGTCCAACGGTCACCACTCTCCTGGCCAGGAAAGTCATCACCCGCCTGAGCGCCTCTACCATCACCACTTCCATCGCGCTGCTGCTCATCACTCATATACGATTCCTAGTGTTCGCTTGATCGTACAACCACTACCCACAGGGGTTGCTAACGCCGCTAACCGTGAAGCCAGTCGAACAGGCTATCTACATCATCCGCCAGCCATACAGGCTGACTAGCCGCTAACCGAGCGGGAGTATGCACACCGTAAGTAACACCCACACGATCCATATTAATAGACCTTGCCATTTCAAGGTCATACTCGGTATCACCCACCATCACAGCGCGCTCAACAGGCACTTTTAGCTCTTCGAGCAGTTCAAGCAGCATCTGCGGATGAGGCTTAGAGCGCGTTTCATCTGCTGTTCGGCTAGCATTAAACCAACCACCTGACTCTGTTTCGGCAAAAACCCGATCTAGACCACGACGGCTCTTCCCCGTCGCCACCGCTAAACGCTGATAAGGACGTTCACGCAGCCGGGCAACTTGCTCTTTAACGCCTTCAAAAAAAGGCATGGGCGTCGAATCACCATGAACGAAATGGTAGGCATAGCGTTGACGCAAGCGCTCGGCCTGAACCGCTTCAATACCAGGACATAACGTCGCTATCGCCTCAGGCAGGCCCAAGCCAATAATATTCTCGATAGCACTGACGTCTAACTCATTCCACTCGGCATCAGAAGCAGCTGCCTGCATGCAGGCAACAATTTTCGGCACGGAGTTCATCAATGTGCCATCCCAATCAAAGATAATTAGCTCATAGCGCATGTCGCTTCCTTATTTACGAGCGCGTTTTAACGTTTCTTCCAATGCCTCAGGCAGCGGCGCTTTCACCGTAACGGGTCGACCATTGCCAGGCTCAGGAAACGTTAATGCACGGGCATGAAGAAATAGACGCCCCAAGCCAAGGCGCTGCGCCATATGATTACTTTCGCGGGTACCGTATTTATCGTCGCCCAATAAGGCGTGCCCAGCATGAGCCGCATGGACACGAATCTGGTGGGTGCGGCCTGTCACAGGCTCCGCCTCTACCAGCGTGACCTTTTCAAAGGTTTCTACTACCGAAAAGTGAGTCCGTGAAACCTTGCCATTTGGATCTACCCGCACTCGCCTTTCACCGTTACCCGCATCAAAGCGATCTAAGCGAGCACTCACATAGCTCTTCCGAGCAGGCCAACGACCAGCCACTAACGCTAAGTAGCGCTTGTCCATTGCATGCTTTTTCAGCGATTCGTTAAGTGTGACGAGCGCATCACGAGATTTTGCCAACAGTAGGCAGCCCGATGTATCACGATCCAATCGGTGGACAAGCTCTAAAAAAGTAAGGTCATCGCGCACTTGCCGAAGCGCTTCAATGAGACCAATTTTGACGCCACTTCCGCCATGGACGGCCAATCCGGATGGTTTGTTAATCACCATCCAATCGGGTCCTTCCATAATGACGCTACCAATTAATAAATCACGTAAGTTGTCACTCACCTCTTTAACCGCTTCTCTCGGTGCTAATCGCAGCGGCGGCACACGCACTAGATCACCCGCTTGAAGTCGATAATCTACTTTGACGCGCTTTTTATTAACCCTTACTTCGCCTTTCCGCACAATGCGATAAATCAATGCACGAGGAGCACCTTTTAAACGCGTCATCAGAAAATTATCGATTCGCTGACCTGCTTGTTCCGGGGCGATATCCACCCACTGTACTTCCCGCCCTTCGGACATTAACGCTCACTCCTGGTGTGATCTAATAGCGACAGGCTAAAAACGGCATTCTAGCGTAGACCAATGCGCATTGCGTCAATTGCTGGTAGTTGTCTTTACTGTTATATTCCAAAACGTTCAGCGGCCAAGTGTGGCTTACCCGTAAACAGACACGTCGTAACGGGAGTACTACCACGCTTGCCAAGCGCCTGCCCGACAAACACGCAGGCCAGAGCACAGGCAAAATGGCGTAGTGTACGCATTACCCACACGCCTTACGTACTGGATATACAGTTACTCTGTCGCATGCTTTTTGACGGCAGAGACACTTTTGCTTCGCCCGCAATGGCAGGCAATTGAATTAACAAACGTCACGCCCCAAGCAGCCTATCCTGTTCGTCACAAGGTGCTGCTTGACTTGGGGCGCCAAGTTCAACGCTGTGCCGATGACCGGCGTTGACGAATCGATGAATGCCAGGTGTTGGCGGTGTCAGCAGAGCCGGATGGACGTGACAGCCACCGAAACATGTTCTGCCTCCGCCACGTACTCAACGCCCTTTCGGCCGGGTCGGCATGATTGCCTTCCCGGCTTAATGCGTCAGCATAGCAATGCGCCGAGCACAAGCACGCAGCACCCAGCGATTCGTCTACGCCACGCCTAGACGGCTCGTCGGCTCGCAATGCTATGTGAGACAATATGAAACGGATGCTGATTAACGCAACCCAGCCAGAAGAGCTGCGGGTTGCGCTGGTAGACGGGCAACGCCTTTACGATTTAGACATCGAATCTGGCGCTCGAGAACAGAAGAAAGCCAATATTTACCGGGGCAAAATCACCCGGGTAGAACCTTCCCTTGAAGCCGCTTTTGTTGATTTTGGCGCCGAACGCCATGGTTTCCTGCCACTAAAAGAAATTTCCCGCGAATATTTTATCAAAGATGTGTCTGGTCGCCCTAGCATCA
This sequence comes from Halomonas sp. 3D7M, assembly GCF_014897885.1. Taxonomy (NCBI): domain Bacteria; kingdom Pseudomonadati; phylum Pseudomonadota; class Gammaproteobacteria; order Oceanospirillales; family Halomonadaceae; genus Halomonas; species Halomonas sp. 3D7M. Next base: position 5,445 of record NZ_JABUZF010000108.1, read on the forward strand.
AAGAGGTGCTGAAAGAGGGCCAGGAAGTCATCGTCCAAGTTGATAAAGAAGAGCGTGGCAATAAAGGGGCAGCACTGACTACCTTTATTAGCTTAGCGGGCCGCTTTCTTGTTCTGATGCCGAACAATCCCCGTGCAGGTGGTATTTCACGCCGCATTGAAGGTGATGACCGCAGCCAGCTGAAAGATGCCATGGGCCAACTGACAGTGCCAGACAAAATGGGCCTGATCGTTCGCACCGCCGGTATCGGCCGTAGCCCAGAAGAGCTGCAGTGGGACTTGGATTACCTTGTCCAAGTGTGGGAGTCCATTACCACTGAAGCTGGCAAGCGCTCAGCCCCATTCCTGATTTACCGCGAATCTAATGTCATTATCCGCGCCATGCGCGATTACCTGCGCCAAGACATTGGCGAGGTGTTAATTGACAGCCCCGAGATTCATGCAGAAGCGCTGGGCTTTATTCGTCAGGTAATGCCCTCTTATCAGCAGAAAATTAAACTTTACGCCGATGAAGTCCCTCTTTTCTCGCGCTTCCAAATTGAGTCGCAGATCGAAACTGCTTACCAGCGCGAAGTAAAGCTTCCCTCTGGTGGCTCTATTGTTATCGATCATACCGAAGCGCTAGTCTCGATTGATATCAACTCTGCCCGGGCCACACGCGGCAGCGATATTGAAGAAACCGCGCTGCAAACCAACTCTGAAGCAGCCGATGAGATTGCGCGACAGTTGCGCCTGCGTGATATCGGTGGTCTCGTGGTTATCGACTTTATCGATATGGGCCCTGCGCGCAATCAGCGTGAGGTTGAAAACCGCATGCGCGATGCCCTGAAGCTGGATCGTGCACGCGTTCAGATTGGTCGGATTTCTCGCTTTGGCTTGATGGAAATGTCACGCCAGCGGCTGCGCCCCTCGCTAGGCGAAACCAGCGGCGTTGTTTGTCCGCGCTGTAACGGCCAAGGCACTATTCGTGATGTTCGCTCGCTTTCGCTCTCTATCATGCGCCTGATCGAAGAAGAAGCCATGAAAGAGCGCAGCGCACAAATCCGCGCCATTCTTCCAGTACCTGTCGCCACCTACTTGCTGAATGAAAAGCGCAGCGTTCTGGCAGACATCGAATCACGTCAAGGCGTACGCGTAGTTCTCCTGCCGAATCCCGAGATGGATACGCCGCATTACGACGTTCAGCGACTGCGTGATGACCACCTAGACGATGATGAAAGCCTGACGTTATCCAGCTTCGAGCTTTCGACTGATACTGAAGTAGGCAAAGAACCCGATCCTAGCTTCACTCCGCCCGCCATGCGCGCTGAAGCAGCGGTTAAAAGCGTTGTACATAATGCACCCGCGCCCGCCTCTCTTCAGACTGAAGAAAAGGCAGAGAGAGCTGCCAAAGCAGATAAAGCCGTTACAGCGACTCCCACCGTCACTGAAGAGCAACCCAGTGTGATTGGCCGCTTTATCAGAGGCTTTGCCAAACTGCTAGGCGGTGAAGATACCAGCACGAGCCAGCCCGAACCGGAAGCTCCTGTTGCCCGCAAGCAGCCTGAGAGAACGAGCAAAAATCGCTCACAGCGCAGCGAAAGCAAGCCAAAGCCTGCCCGTGAACGTGGCGAAAGCGCCAGCAGAAACGAGCAGCGCAGTCAGCAGCAATCGAGCAATCAACAGCCGAGTAACCAGCAGCCTAGCCAACCGCGCAACGCTGATAATAACGACGACGCTAACGATAAACGTAGCGGTCCTAGTCGTACTCGCAACCGTCGACGCCACCCTCAGCAAGATGAGGCCAAGCTCCAGGACAATGATCAAAAGAGCAGTCGTCAAAAAGAGCAGCAGACAAACCTAGCGACTAAAGAGTCATCTAAAGATGAGGCGGCTAAACCTACTGCTCAACCAGAAAATCGTCGCGATAAACCACGTGATGCCAAACCGAAAAACGAAGCTGCCCGTGAGCCCGCATCACAAACGGACGACAAACAGGATGACGGCAAGCCGAAACGCACGCGTAACAATCCGCGCAACCGCACGCGTAAACAGGCCGTTAATCCTCAA